>NZ_JCBANG010000102.1:0-20666 GCF_059760905.1 Achromobacter sp. 1011811831 | reverse complement strand
CAAAAAAACCGGGGCCGCGATTCGCGGCCCCGGTTTTCTGGACGAAACGACGGACGGGGTCAGGCGCGCGCGGCGCGGCGGCGTTCCGCAAACGCCGCCAGCTCGCCCACGATGCCGCGACGGAAAGCCAGTACGCAGATCACGAAGATCAGGCCGATCACGATGGTGACCGACTCGCCCAGTCGCAGGAACCAGTCCACGCCGGTCAGCTTGGCCAGGGCCTGGCCGAAGTCGCCGACCTTGTTCTCCAGCAGCACGACGATGAAGGCGCCCAGGATCGGGCCGGTCAGCGTGCCCAGCCCGCCGATCAGCGTCATCAGGATGACCAGGCCCGACATCTGCCAGGTCGCGTCGGACAGCGTCGCCGACACGAACACCAGCGTCTTGGTGGCGCCGGCCAGGCCGGCGATGGCGGCCGACAGCACGAAGGCCAGCAGCTTGAAGCGGTCCACGTCGTAGCCCAGCGAGACCGCGCGCGGCTCGTTCTCGCGCAGCGCCTGCAGCACCTGGCCGAAGGGCGAGTGCACCGTGCGCCAGATGATGTAGAAGCCGATGATGAAGACGCCCATCACCACGTAGTACAGGTTCAGGTCCTTGGACAGGTCCAGCATGCCCAGCAGGGTGCCGCGCGGCACGCTTTGCAGGCCGTCCTCGCCACCGGTGAACTTGGCCTGCAGGAAGAAGAAGAACACCATCTGCGCCAGCGCCAGCGTGATCATGGCGAAATAGATGCCGCTGCGACGGATGGCCAGCGCGCCCATCGCCAGGCCCAGCAGGGCGGCCACGCCCACGCCGAACAACAGGCCCAGCTCGGTGGGCAGGCCCCACACCTTGAGCGCATGGCCGGCCGCATAGGCGGCGCTGCCCAGGAAGGCCGCGTGGCCGAAGGACAAGAGGCCGGTGAAGCCCAGCAGCAGGTTGAACGCGCAGGCGAAGAGCGCATAGCACATGACCTTCATGGCGAAGATCGGATACACGCCGACGAAGGGAAGTATGGCCACCACGATGGCCAGCGCCGCATAGCCCAGGAATTGACGATTCATTTTTCTTTTCCGAACAGCCCGGCCGGGCGGATCAACAGAACGATGGCCATGATGATGAAGACGACCGTGCTGGACGCCTCGGGCCAGAACACCTTGGTCAGGCCTTCCACCACGCCCAGGCCCAGGCCGGTGACGATGGCGCCCATGATGGAGCCCATGCCGCCGATCACCACCACCGCGAACACGACGATGATCAGGTTCGAGCCCATCAGCGGGGAAATCTGCAGGACCGGCGCGGCCAGCACACCGGCGAAGCCCGCCAGCGCCACGCCGAAGCCGTAGGTCAGCGTGATCATGCGCGGCACGTTCACGCCGAAGGCCTCGACCAGGCGCGGGTTCTCTGTGCCGGCGCGCAGCAGCGCGCCCAGGCGGGTGCGTTCGATCACGAACCAGGTCGCCAGGCACACCACCAGCGAGGCCGCCACCACCCAGCCGCGATAGTTGGGCAGGATCATGAAGCCGAGGTTGGTGGCGCCGCGCAGGGCGTCAGGCGTCGGGTAGGGCTGGCCCGACACGCCGTAGAAGCTGCGGAACAGGCCTTCGATGAGCAGGGTCAGGCCGAAGGTCAGCAGCAGGCCGTACAGGTGGTCGAGCTTGTACAGGTGCTTGAGCAGCAGTTTTTCGATGATGATGCCGAACAGGCCGACCACCAGCGGCGCCAGCAGCAGCATGATCCAGTAGTTCAACCCCAGGTACGACAGGCCCATCCAGGCGACGAAGGCGCCCAGCATGTAGAGCGCGCCGTGCGCGAAGTTGATGACGTTCAGCAGCCCGAAGATAACGGCCAGGCCGAGCGAGAGCATGGCATAGAAGGATCCATTGACCAGGCCCAGCAATAGCTGGCCGAATAAGGCCTGTATGGGGATGCCGAAAATGTCAGTCATCTTGTGAAAGTCCTGCGCGTACAGATGGAGGCGAGCAAATCCAAGAAGCGACCCGGCCGGATGGGCCAGGTCGCCTCATGAGGGCGTTGAACAGGGGCTACTTCTTGACCAGCTTGCAGGTCGATTCGGACAGCTTGGTATAGACCTCGTCGCCGGGCAGCGTGGCCACGACCTTGTAGTAGTCCCAAGGCGCCTTGGACTCGGCGGGCGTCTTCACCTGCATCAGGTACATGTCGTGGATCATGCGGCCGTCTTCGCGCACATAGCCGCCCTGGGCGAAGAAGTCGTTGATCTTGTTCGACTTCATCCACTTCATCACGGTATCGCCGTCGTCCGAGCCGGTGGCCTTGACCGCGTTCAGGTAGAAGGTCAGGGCGGAGTAGTCGCCCGCCTGCAGCATGGACGGCTTGCGGCCGACCTTGGCTTCGAACTTCTTGGACCAGGCGCGCGAGGCGTCGGATTGGTCCCAGTACCAGCCGTCGGTCAGGTACATGCCCTGCGTGGCCTGCAGGCCCAGCGAGTGCACGTCGTTGATGAACACCAGCAGGCCGGCCATCTTCATGGTCTTGGTCACGCCGAATTCATTGGCGGCCTTGACCGAGTTGATGAAGTCGCCGCCCGCGTTGGCCAGACCCAGGATCTGAGCCTTGGAGGCCTGGGCCTGCAGCAGGAAGGAAGAGAAGTCCGACGAGCCCAGCGGCGCGCGCACCTGGCCCTTCACATCGCCGCCCACGGCCTTGACCACGGCCATCGTGTCGCGTTCCAGCGCGTGGCCGAAGGCATAGTCGGCCGTCAGGAAGAACCAGCTCTTGCCGCCGTCCTTCACCACCGCCGAGCCGGTGCCGCGCGCCAGCGCCACGGTGTCGTAGGCGTAGTGCACGGTGTAGGGCGAGCACTGGGCATTGGTCAGGTCCGAGGCGCCCGCGCCGATGGCGATGAAGGGCTTTTTCTTCTCGGCGGCCACGCCGGCCATGGCCAGGCTGGTCGACGAGTTGGTGCCGGCGATGATCACGTCCACCTTCTGCTCGTCGAACCACTCGCGCACGCGCGCCGAGGCCACGTCGGCCTTGTTCTGGTGGTCGGCCGAGACGACCTCGATCTTCTTGCCGTTGATCGAGCCGCCGGCGTCTTCGATCGCCATGCGCACGGCCTCCAGGCCGCCCTTGCCGTCGATGTCCGAATACACGCCGGACATGTCGGTGATGAAGCCGACGCGGATGACGTCGTCCGAGATGCCTTGCGCCTGGGCGGTGGCCCCGGCAAATCCCAGGCCGGCAGCGGCCAGTGCGGCAGTGATGGTGTGCAGCTTCATGGGATGACTCCTCTTCCCTTCGGTGTGTGGTGCCGGCGATTCCGGCGTAGACAGGCTGGTTTGTTCTAGACGCCCAGCAGTTCGTTGAGCGTGTCCTGTTTTTCTGCGAGTTCCGCGGCTTCGAAGTGCTCGACGATCTGGCCGTGTTCCATGACGTAGAAGCGGTCGGCCAGCGGCGCGGCGAAGCGGAAGTTCTGTTCCACCATCACGATGGTATAGCCGCGCTGCTTCAGCGCCGTGATCATGCGGGCCAGGGCCTGCACGATGACCGGCGCCAGGCCTTCGGAGATCTCGTCCAGCAACAGCAGGTTGGCGCCGGTGCGCAGGATGCGCGCCACCGCCAGCATCTGCTGTTCGCCGCCCGACAGGCGGGTACCCGGCGAGTGCCGGCGTTCCAGCAGGTTGGGGAACATGTCGTAGATCTCGGCCAGCGACATGCCGCCGCCCAGCGAACCGACCACCGGGGGCAGCAGCAGGTTTTCCTCGCAGGACAGGCTGGCGAAGATGCCGCGTTCCTCGGGGCAGTAGCCCACGCCCAGGTGGGCGATCTTGTAGGTGGGCAGGTCGATGGCCTCGGTGCCGTGGATGCGGACCGAGCCCTTGCGCGAGCCGGTCAGGCCGAGGATGGCCCGCAGCGTGGTGGTGCGTCCGGCGCCGTTGCGTCCGAGCAGCGTAACGACCTCGCCCTGTCCCACGCGCATATCCACGCCGTGCAGGATATGCGATTCCCCGTACCAGGCCTGCAGGCCCGAAATTTCGAGTGCCGGGGTGCTCATGCATGTGCTCCTTGCAATTCGCCTTCGGTGGTGCCCATGTAGGCTTGCATCACGGCGGGATGGCGGGAGACTTCGGCATACGAGCCTTCCGCCAGCACCGATCCGCGCGCCAGCACGGTGATGGTGTCGGCGATCGACGACACCACGTTCATGTTGTGTTCGACCATCAGGATGGTGCGGCCCGCGCTGACGCGCTTGATCAGCTGGGTGACGCGGTCCACGTCCTCGTGGCCCATGCCCTGGGTGGGTTCGTCCAGCAGCATCATCTCGGGCTCCATCGCCAGCGTGGTGGCGATTTCCAGCGCGCGCTTGCGGCCGTAGGGCAGGTTCACCGTGGTTTCATCGGCGAAGGCGCCCAGGTCCACCTGTTCGAGCAACTCGCGCGCCGGCGCGTTCAGCGAGGCCAGCTGCTTGTCGCTGCGCCAGAAGTGGAACGACAGGCCGGTCTTGCGCTGCAGGCCGATGCGCACGTTCTCCAATACGGTCAGGTGCGGAAACACCGCCGAGATCTGGAACGAGCGGATCACGCCGCGCCGCGCGATCTGCGCAGGACGTTCGCCGGTGATGTCGACGCCGTTGAACTTGATGGTTCCCGACGTGGGGGAAAGGAACTTCGTCAGCAGATTGAAGCATGTGGTCTTGCCCGCGCCGTTCGGCCCGATCAAGGCATGAATCTCGCCCCGCTTGATACGCAAATCGACCCCATTGACCGCGACGAAGCCGCGGAACTCCTTGGTGAGGCCTTTTGTCTCCAGGATCGTGTCGTCCATGTCGCTGCACCAGCGTTGTATTTATAAGAGTGCCATCCGCCGCGTTGCGCCGGAGCCCCGCAGGGCCGAGAAAGCCGCGTGTAAATTCAACGTTTTCTCGAGAGTTGCGGCGAGTATGCGCACCTATTTCTCAAAATTCCATGAGGGTTTTTCATAGGTTTTGCAGTGCGGAAAGCTGAATTGTCAGGTAGCTGACAATGCGCGATTTCTAAAGGGCGAAAACACGGCAAACGCGCGTAGCGCATCGCAACAAATCTGTCTTGATCGTCATCAAACTGACAAATATGCCGAGCCAGGGAAAACCCGGTTCGAGAACTGAACCGGGGCGGCCGGAAACGGCCTGGACGAGCGCCGGTTAATGCCGGCGGCTTATCAAGCGGGCGTTTTCGGCTTGTATTCGCACAGGTCTGAAATGCCGCATTGCGGGCATTTCGGCTTGCGCGCCACGCACACATAGCGGCCGAGCAGAATCAGCCAGTGGTGGGCGTTGAGCATATATTCGGCCGGCACGAACTTCTCGAGTTTCCTCTCGACTTCCAGCACGTTTTTCCCGGGCGCGATACCGGTGCGATTGGACACGCGGAATATATGCGTATCCACCGCCATGGTGTGTTCGCCGAATGCGGTGTTGAGCACCACGTTGGCGGTCTTGCGGCCCACGCCGGGCAGCGCTTCGAGTTCTTCGCGCGTGCGCGGCACTTCGCCGCCATGCTGCTCGAGCAGGATGCGGCAGGTGGCGATGGCGTTCTTGGCCTTGGTGCGGAACAGGCCGATGGTCTTGATGTAGTCGGCCAGGCCTTCCTCGCCCAGCGCCAGCATCGCCGCGGGCGTGCCGTGCTCCGGGAAGAACTTGCGCGTGGCGATGTTGACCGACTTGTCCGTCGCCTGGGCCGACAGCAGCACGGCGATCAGCAGCTGGAATGGCGTATCGTATTCCAGCTCGGTGGTCGGGTTCGGATTGGCCGCCTGCAGGCGGGCGAAGATCTCTCGGCGTTTGGCGGCGTTCATGGGCGCGGGGCGTTGCGGCGGGCCCGGGCGCGGGCCAGCGCGGATTCGATGGCGGAGCGTTTGCGGTCTTCGTCCTGTTCGGCCGCGGCGGTGTCGCGCGGCGCGGGGGCATCAGGGATCTCGGCGGCCATCAGGCGCGCGTTGTCCGCCGCCAGACGCGCCAGGCGCGACTGGCGGCCGCGATGGCGCAGGCGGCTGATGTCGGCGTCCTCGGCGGTCCAGCCGCGTCCTGCCGGCACCATGTCGATGCAATCGACCGGACAGGGCGCCACGCACAGGTCGCAGCCGGTGCACCAGTCGGCCAGCACCGTGTGCATGCGCTTGTTGGCGCCGATGATTGCGTCCACCGGACAGGCCTGGATGCAGAGCGTGCAGCCGATGCAATGCGCCTCGTCGATGCGCGCCACCAGCAGCGGGCCGGGACGGCCGCGCGTCAGGTCCAGCGGCAGGATGGGTTGCTCCAGCAGCGCGGCCAGCGCGGCGATGCCTTCGTCGCCGCCGGGCGGGCAGCGGTTGATGGGGGTTTCGCCGGCGGCGATGGCGTCGGCGTAGGGCCGGCAGCCGTCATGGCCGCACTTGGTGCATTGCGTCTGCGGCAATAGCGCGTCGATGCGGTCGGCGAGCGGGGGACAGGACATGGCGATTCGGTAGAAAACAAAAGGGGCCGCGCGGGCCCCGTGGACTTACGGTACGGCTGGAAGGCGGCGGGGGAAGAGGACTGCGCCTCGTCCGGCCCGCGCGCGATCGCGGCGGGTGCCGCGCCTCAGGCCGATTGCCGGATGAATTCGGCGATTTTAGGACAGATCATCTCGCGCCAGCGGCGGCCCGAGAAAATCCCGTAGTGGCCGCAGTTCGGCGCGGTGTAGTGCTGCTTGCGGTCGGCCGGGATGTTCTTGCACAGCTTGATCGCCGCGCGCGTCTGGCCCTGGCCCGAGATGTCGTCCAGCTCGCCCTCGATGGTGAAGAGGGCGACCTGCTTGATATCGGCCGGGCGCACCAGCTTGCCGTCGACTTCCCAGGTGCCGTTGGGCAGCTGAACTTCCTGGAACACCATGCGGATCGTGTCCAGGTAGAACTCGGCCGGCATGTCCAGCACGGCGTTGTATTCGTCGTAGAAGCGGCGGTGCGCCTCGGCGTCGCTGTCGTCGCCGCGCAGCAGGTCCAGGTAGAAGTCGTAGTGCGACTTCATGTGGCGATCGGGATTCATGGCCATGAATCCGGCGTGCTGCAGGAAGCCCGGATAGACCTTGCGGCCCGATCCCGGATAGCGCGGCGGCACGGGGTGGATGACCTGGTTCTCGAACCACGAATAGGGCTTGGTCGTGGCCAGGCGATTGACCTGCGTGGGCGACTGGCGCGGGTCGATGGGGCCGCCCATCATCACCATGCTGCGCGGCTGGCAGGGATCGTTGGCCGAGGCCATCAGCGACACGGCGGCCAGCACCGGCACGGTGGGCTGGCACACGGAAATGACGTGCACGTCCGGGCCCAGGTGGCGGATGAAGTCCTGCACGTAGCGCACGTAGTCGTTCAGGTGGAACGGGCCGGCCGACAGCGGCACCATGCGCGCGTCGATCCAGTCGGTCACGTAGACGTCGTGGGCGGGCAGCAGGGCGCGCACGGTGTCGCGCAGCAGCGTGGCGTGGTGGCCCGACAGCGGCGCCACCAGCAGGACCTTCGGGTCTTTCTGCGAGGCGTGCCGCACGTCGCGGTGGAAGTGCACCAGGCGACAGAAGGGCTTGTCCAGGGCCACGGCCTCGGTGATGCGGACGGACTTGCCGTCGATCTCGGTGGCGGGCAGGCCCCAGGCGGGTTTCTGGTATTCCTTGCCGATGCGGGTCATCAGCTCATAGCCGGCGGCCAGCTGACGCGAGATCGGGGTATAGGCAAGGGGACTGTAGGGGCTGGAGAACAGCTGGGAACCGGCATCCGTGAATGCAGCGAACGGAGTCAGGAAGGCGCGCTGCATTTCGTGCAATTGGTACAGCATTTCGAGATGTCCTTCTGGGTCGTGCGTGTGTCCCGATTATTGCGCCGGGAAGTAAGTGTATTTCGAACTGATCTAAAAGAATTTGCCGGAAAGGCCTGATTCTGTTGCGAAAAAACGACCCGTCATATCCACGGCACCAGTTTAGGGCGGCTTTTATGTCCTGGCGCAATGCCAGACGGATGATTTCCGCACTAGTGCGTCGCCGGGCGCCTTTCCGTCACCAATAGTTTTCCACGGCCAGATTACCGGGAATGCCGCGGCGTCCCGTCTTGAAGCCGCGCTCGCCCAGCAACTTGCGGGCATCGGCCAGCATCGCCGGGTTGCCGCAGAGCATGATCCTGGCGGTTTCCGGCTCCAGCGCCTGGCCGGCGAGCTGCTCCAGGCGGCCGTCGGCGATCAGGGTGGTCAGCCGTTCTTGCGGCATGCCGGGCAAGGCTTCGCGGGTGGCGATGGGCAGATAGACGAGCTTGCGCGGGTCGGCGGCGAAGTGGCTGGCCAGGTCCGGGCGGCGGGCGAGGCTTTCGATTTCCTCGCGATAGGCCAGCTCTTCGGCGGTACGCACGCCGTGCACCAGGACGATGCGGCGGTAGGCGCTCCAGGCCGCGGGATCACGCAGGATGGACAGGTAGGCCGACAGCCCCGTGCCCGAGGCCAGCAGCCACAGGTCGCCGCCGGGCGCGAAGCGTTCCAGCGTCAGGAAGCCATAGGGCGCTTTTTCCACGTACAGCGCATCGCCGGGAACCAGGCGGGCCATGCGTGGGCTGAACAGGCCTTCGGGGACCACGATGGAGTAGAACTCCAGCCAGGGCTGGCCGGGCGCCGACACCATCGAATAGGCGCGCCACAGGGTGGGCGGGCCGTCGGAATCATCCGCCGCCGGCAGGCCGACCCGGGCGAACTGGCCGGGCTGGAAATCGTAGGCGTCATCGCGCGTGACGCGCACCGAGAACAGCTTGCCGGGCACCCAGGTGTGGACGCTGGTGACGGTCTGGCGCGTGTATTTGGAGTCTTCGGTCATCGGGTTACCGCGACGCGGACGGCCGGACTGGCGCGCCGCGAGGCGCGGACTACTTTTCCAGGTATTGCAGCTTGTCCTGCACGCCGTTCCACTGGTCGGCGTCGGGCAGGGGCTTCTTGGCGCGGCTGATGCTGGCGAACTCGGGCGAGAGTTCGGCGTTCAGCGCGATGAAATTCAGCTGGTCCTGCGGCACGTCTTCTTCGGCGTAGATGGCGTTGGCCGGGCATTCGGGGATGCAGACGGCGCAGTCGATGCACTCGTCCGGGTCGATCACGAGGAAGTTCGGACCCTCACGAAAACAGTCCACCGGGCACACGTCTACGCAATCGGTGTACTTGCACTTGATACAGTTTTCGGTGACTACGTGGGTCATTCTCAGGAACTCCGGGATCGGCGGCGTGTGTTTCGGCTTTATAGGTATTGCCGGGCGGATTTTAACCAATGCCGCGCCATCGCGTCCCGAATACCCGTATTGACATCGTGGCGCAAAGGGGGGAGAGCCCTGCGCTCTATGCTATGGTGTGGCGAAACGATACGCGCAATCATGATAATTACCTCGCTGCTCGACACCGACCTGTACAAATTCAGCATGATGCAGGTGGTTTTGCATCATTTTCCCGCTGCCCAGGTCGAGTACCGCTACAAATGCCGCACGCGGGGCGTCGATCTGCACCCGTATCTGGACGAAATCCGCGAGGAAGTGCACCAGCTGTGCCAGCTGCGCTTCACCGAAGACGAATTAAATTATCTGCGCGGCTTGCGTTTCATCAAGAGTGACTTCGTTGATTTCCTCGGGCTGTTCCACATGCCCGAGCGCTGCATCCACATCGCCGAGGGCGACGCGCCCGGCGAGATCAGCATCGAGGTCAAGGGCCCGTGGCTGCACACCATCCTCTTCGAGATCCCGGTGCTGGCCATCGTCAACGAGGTCTTTTTCCGCAACACGCGCAAGAATCCCGACTGGGAGGAAGGCCGCAAGCGGCTGCAGTCCAAGATGCACCTGGTGCTGGACGATCCGGCGCTGGCTGATTTCCGCGTGGCCGAATACGGCACGCGCCGCCGCTTCTCCAAGGTCTGGCACGAGGAAGTCGTATCCACCATGAAGGCGCAGATGGGGCCGCATTTCGCCGGCACCAGCAACGTGCTGCTGGCCAAGCAGCACGAGGTGCTGCCGCTGGGCACCATGGGCCACGAGTACCTGCAGGCCTGCCAGGCGCTGGGGCCGCGACTGCGCGATTCGCAGGTGTTCGCGCTGGAAGTCTGGGCCAAGGAATACCGCGGCGACCTGGGCATCGCACTGTCCGATGTCTATGGCATGGATGCCTTCCTGCGCGACTTCGACATGTATTTCTGCAAGCTCTTCGACGGCGCGCGCCATGATTCGGGCGACCCCTTCATCTGGGGCGAGCGCCTGCTCGAGCACTACCGCAAGAACCGCGTCGATCCGCGCGCCAAGACCCTGGTGTTCTCGGATTCGCTGACCTTCCCGCGCGCGATCGAGCTGGCGCGCCAGTTCGCCGGGCGCTGCAAGGTGTCGTTCGGCATCGGCACCAACCTCACCAACGACCTGGGCCACGAACCGCTGCAGATCGTCATGAAGATGGTCCGCTGCAACGGCCAGCCGGTGGCCAAGGTGTCCGACGCGCCCGAGAAGACCATGTGCGACGATCCCGCCTACCTGGCCTATCTGCGCCAGGTTTTCCAGCTGCCTCCCGCTTGAAACCGGCACGCGGTAAAGTGCCGGTTCCACCGCATTGTTCCACCCATCCACTTGCACATTAGGGGAAATATTCATGAGCAGCATCAAGCGCTTCCACGTCGACAAGCGCCTGTCGGACATGGCCGTGTACAACGGCGTCGCCTACCTGGCTGGCCAGGTGCCCGATGACGCCACTCTGGACATCACCGGCCAGACCGCGCAAGTGCTGGCGACCATCGACCGTCTGCTGGCCGAGGCCGGCACGGACAAGACCAAGATCCTGATGGCCCAGATCTACGTGGCCAACATGAAGGAATTCGACGGCATGAACAAAGCCTGGGACGCCTGGGTCGCCGCCGGCAACTCGCCCCCGCGCGCCACCGTCGAGGCCCGTCTGGCCAATCCCGACTACAAGGTCGAGATCGTCGTGACCGCCGCCGTCGCCTGATCGCTGATCGGTTCGGCCAGCAAGGCGAATAGCCCACGCGATGCGTGGGCTTTTTCATTCGGGCATGTTCCCGGAATTGCCTGCGGGCGAGGCGGATGCGGGCCGGTTCAGCCGCCCAGCAGCATCAGTCCGGCCAGCAGTCCGCCCAGTTCCGCGCAGCGCTCCAGATCGGCCGCCGGCACGGTCTTGGGGGCGGCGATCTGCGCCGGCGTCTGCGCGCCCAGGTTCACGATCAGGGCCGGCGCCGCCGCGCGCAGGCGCCAGCCCGTGCAGATGCGTTCGGTCTGCCGCGCCGCGCCCGCGCCGTCGCTGCCCGCGCTGATGGCACAGGCATAGGGCAGGCCCTGGATGAGGTCCAGCGCGCCGTAGTAGCAGCGGTCGAAGAATTCCTTCATTTCCCCGCTTAGGCTGGCCAGGTTCTCGGGCGCGCAGAACAGGAAACCGCCGCTGGCCAGCAGATCGTCCACGCCGGCGTCGGCGGCGCGCTTGAGCATGACCGCGAAACCGGCCTCGGGCGCCAGCTCGGCGGCGGCTGCCATGGCGCCGTCGGCCGCCGCCTCGGCCATCTGCCGCGCGGCGCCGGTGCGCGAATGCCAGACGATGAGCAGCGGCTTCATGCCAGCCGCTCCGCCGGATCCTGCCGGTAGTAGGCGCGCAGCATGGCATACCATTCGGGCAGCGCGTCGCGCATGGGCCAGGGGTCGACGAAGAAATGCTCGGAGCTGACGGCAAAGAACTCGGCCTCGTCGGTCGCCGCATAGGGATCCATCGGCAGTTGGCCATACCAGGCGTCGGCCTCCTCGCTTTCCGGATCCATGTCGGGCGGGATGGCTGCCTCGACCGCGTCCAGCGCCGCGATGAAGCGGTCCAGGCTGTCGTCCAGCACGCGGCGCCAGGCGCGCGGCGCGATGTCGGGATGCGCCGCCAGCGAGGGCATGCCGTCGGCGTCGCCGGCCTGCAGGTCCAGCTTGTGCGCGAATTCGTGGATCACCACGTTGAAGCCGCCGTCCGACAACTGCGCGTCTTCCCAGGACAGGATCACCGGGCCGCCGTCCCAGGCCTCGCCGGCCGCGTCCTCGATGTATTCGTGCACCACGCCGTCCTCGTCCTGGCGCGAGCGGGGGATGCGGAAGCCGGAGGGGTAGACGATGATCTCGTCCCAGCCTTCGTAGAGCGAGGGCGTCAGGTTCAGGATGGGCAGGCTGGCCTGCGCCGCGATCGACAGGCGCATCGCGTCCGTGACGTCCAGGCCCTGCGCGCCGTTGATCGACTTGCTGGCCAGCAGCCAGGCCGAGCGCGCGAGCAGCTGCGCCCTTTCCTGTTCGTTCAGCGCGCCCAGGAAGGGATGGGCCTCCAGCACCTGGCGCCAGAGTTCGGGTGAGATGCGGGCCTGCATTTCGGCCACGGCGGACGGGCGGGCGCCCCGGCCCTTGAGCCAGCGCAACATGGGCGTCGATTCCTTTGCGTGTGTTTTTCGGGTCTGGGTTGTTTCGATATGCCCGGGGCGCCGGTTTCCGGGCCGCGGTCCCGGGCGCCATTTCAGTGCAGGCAGACGCTAGTGTAGAGTGTCGAAATATTCTGATCGTTCCCCGTAATCCGCCCACTTTCCCGTCATGTCAGTCTCGCCCGTTCCAGACGCGCCTACGCCTTTCGACGCTTCCTGGCGGCAGGAGGCGGGAGACGGCCTGGATGCCGACGGCCTGGCGCTGATCGACCAGGCCGTGGCCTGGGCCGAGCCGCGCTTCGAGGGCCAGCAGGCCCTGACCGGGGAGTCGCTGGCTTCGCACGGAGCGGGCGTGGTCCGCATCCTGGCGGGCATGCACACCGATGCCGCCACCCGCGCGGCGGCCCTGCTGGCCGCCTTGCCCACCGACCTGACCGCGCCCGCGCCGGCGCCGCGCAACGATCCTGTCGCCACCGCGTTTGGCCAGGAAGTGGCGCGGCTGGTGCAGGGCACGCGGGCGCTGCTGCGACTGGGCGTGGTGGCCCGGCACGCCAGCGACGCCGCCGCCGAGAGCGGTTCGCAAAAGGAAATGCAGCGCAAGATGCTGCTGGCCATGGCCGCCGACCTGCGTATCGTGCTGATGCGGCTGGCCTCGCGCCTGCGCACGCTGCGCTGGCACGCCGAAAGCAAGACGCCCTGTTCCGTGGAGTTCGCGCGCGAGACCCTGGATCTGTACGCGCCGCTGGCCAACCGGCTCGGCATCTGGCAGATCAAGTGGGAAATGGAAGACTTGGCGTTTCGCTTCCTGGAGCCCGACCGCTACAAGCAGATCGCGCGCCTGCTGGAAGAGAAACGGGTCGAGCGCGAAGCCTTCATCGCCGGCGCCATCGAGCGCCTGCAATCGGCGCTGGCCGCCAGCGGCGTGCACGCCGAAGTCAGCGGCCGGCCCAAGCATATCTACAGCATCTGGAACAAGATGCGCATCAAGCGCCTGGACTTCGCCCAGATGTACGACCTGCGCGCGTTGCGCGTCATCGTCGACGATGTGCGCGACTGCTATACGGCACTGGGCATGGTGCACGAGATGTGGACGCCCATCGCCGAGGAATTCGACGACTATATTTCGCGGCCCAAGCCCAACGGCTACCGCTCGCTGCATACGGTGGTGGCCGACCACGACGGCCGGCCCTTCGAGGTGCAGATCCGCACGCGCGAGATGCACCAGTTCGCCGAGTACGGCATGGCCGCGCACTGGCGCTACAAGGAGGCCGGCGCCAAGGGCGGGCAGGTCTCCGCGTCCAGCGAATACGACCGGCAGCTGTCGTGGATGCGCCAGCTGCTGGCCTGGAACAGCGAGGTCGAGGCCGGCGATCAGGCCCCGGTGGCTCCGGCCGCGCCGGAACCGGCCAAGCCGGCGACGCGCGGCGCGGGCAAGGCGCGTCATGCTGCCGCCGAACCGGCACAGAGCGATGAGCGCATCTACGTGATGACGCCCCAGGCGCGCGTGATCGAGCTGCCCGCCGGCGCCACGCCGGTGGACTTCGCCTATCACCTGCACACGGACCTGGGGCATCGCTGCCGCGGCGCGCGCGTCGATGGCCAGATGGTGCCCCTGCAGACCAGATTGTCCACGGGGCAGACGGTCGAGATCATCTCGGCCAAGTCCGGCGGTCCGTCGCGCGACTGGCTCAACCCGCAGCTGGGCTTCCTGGCCAGTCCGCGCGCCCGCTCCAAGGTCCGCATGTGGTTCAACGCCATCGAACTGCAGCAGCGCATCACGCAGGGGCAGGCGCTGGTCGAAAAGGAACTGCAGCGCCTGGGCAAGACCGCCGTCAACCTGGAGCAACTGGCCCAGAACCTGGGCTTTGCCCGCGCCGACGACCTGTATGTGGCGGCGGCCAAGGAAGAATTCAGCCTGCGGCAGATCGACGCGCTGTTCCAGCAACCCGCGCCGGCCGCCGAGCCCGTACCCGCGGCCCTGCGCGGCGCCAGCGCCGAGAGCGCCGAGAAAAGCGGCAAGAGCGGCGTGCTGGTGGTGGGCGTCGGTTCGTTGCTGACGCAGCTGGCGCGCTGCTGCCGTCCCGCGCCGCCGGACGCCATCGCCGGCTTTGTCACCCGAGGCCGCGGCGTGTCCATCCATCGCCGCGATTGCCACAGCTACCTGGCGCTGGCCGAGCGCGAGCCCGAGCGCGTCATCGAGGTGGCCTGGGGCGAGACCTCGGACACGTTCTATCCGGTGGACATCAGCGTGCGTGCGCACGACCGTTCCGGCCTGTTGCGCGACCTGTCGGAAGTGTTCGCGCGGCTGCGCCTGAACGTGGTGGGCGTGAATACGCAGAGCCGGCAGTCGCTGGCGCACATGGTGTTCACGGTGGAAGTGCGCGGCGGCGAATCGCTGACCCGCGCGCTGGATGCCCTGGCCGAGGTCCAGGGCGTGTCGTCGGCCGTCAGGCGCTGAGCGGCCGGTCCCGCCGCCCGGCAAGGACGGCGGGAGGACGCCGCGGGCGCGGCGTCGGGCAGATCCTAGTGGTCCAGGCTTTCGTGCGCGCGGTCGCGCATGAAGAACGAGGCCACCAGGCCGAGCGCTACGCCGAACATGACGTAGTAGGCCGGGGCCATGGGCGAGCCTGTGGACTTGATCAGCCAGGTGACGATGAACTGGGCGAAGCCGCCGAAGATCATCACCGCCACGTTATAGGCCAGCGACAGGCCGACCGAGCGCACGCGCGCCGGGAACAGTTCGGCCATGACCGTGCTGAACACGCCGAAGAAGGCCGACACGAAGAAGCACACCACCACCTGCACGGTCAGCAGGCGCGAGATGGACGGCGCCTCCGTCAGCCATGCGTACAGCGGGTACAGCACCAGCAGGTAGCCGATCAGCGAGCCGATCACGATCGGGCGGCGGCCGACGCGGTCGGACCAGGCGCCCATGAACGGCGTCAGCAGCACCATCAGCCCGGCGCCGACCATCTGCACCAGGAAGGTCTGGTTCAGCGGCAGCTTCAGGATCTGGGTCGAATAGGTCACCAGATACGTGAAGGTGATGTAGATGGACACCGTGGCCGTGACCACCAGGCCCACGCCGATCAGCGTCTCGCGGGTGTGGGTCAGCAGCATCTGGCCCAGGCTCAGGCGCTGGACCATGCCGCGCGCGGCGGCCTGGCGGTCCTCTTCCTTCATCTGCTTGAAGGCGTCGGTTTCGTCGATGTTGCGGCGGATATAGATGGCGATGGGCACGATCACCAGGCCGAACGCGAAGGGCAGGCGCCAGGCCCAGGCGGCGATCTGTTCCTGGGTGAAGAATTCGGTGATCAGCGTGCCGCAGGCCGCGCCGATCAGCAGCGCCAGCATCTGGCCGGCCATCTGCCAGGAGCCGTAGAAGCCGCGTCGGCCCTTGGGCGCCATTTCGATCAGCAGGGCGGTCGACGTGCCGAACTCGCCGCCGGCCGAGAAGCCCTGCAGCAGGCGTGCGATCAGGATGAAGATGGGGGCCAGGATGCCGGCCGCATGGTAGGTCGGGGCCACCGTGATCAGGGCGATGGACACGGCCATCAGCGAGGTGACCATCACCATGGCGGCCTTGCGGCCCTTCTTGTCGCCGTACAGGCCGAGGATGATGCCGCCGACCGGCCGCATGAAGAAGCCGACGCCGAAGATGGCGGTGGTCATCAGGATGGCGTTCAGCTCGCTGCCGGGCACGCTGGGGTCGGTGGGGAAGAACAGCTTCGAGATGATCGGCGTCATGAACGCGAACACCAGGAAGTCGTACCATTCGAGGGCATTGCCTATGACTGCGGCCACGATGTTGCGCGTGGGGACTGCTTTGTGCTGCACGGTTTCTCCTTGGGGGTGTATTGCACTGCGGGCGGTATTCTAGATCGTTCACTCTTTAAGGATCGCCGCCCGCGTCCGGCACGTGGGCGCGCGCTGGCTTTAAACTCTGTTCTTTTACACCTCAAGAGAACAGACACATGAACGCGCGCACCTGGCTGGAAACGCTGGTCGGCTTCGACACCACCAGCCGCAATTCCAATCTCGCCCTGATCGAAACCGTCCGCGACTGGCTGCGCGGCCAGGGCGTGGAGGCCTGGCTGGCGCACAATCCCGAACGCACCAAGGCGAACCTGTTCGCCACGCTGCCCGCGCAGGACGGCAACCAGCAGGGCGGCATCGTGCTGTCGGGCCACACCGACGTGGTGCCGGTGGACGGCCAGGACTGGAGCTCGGACCCGTTCAAGCTGATCGAAAAGGACGGCCTGCTCTATGGCCGCGGCAGCTGCGACATGAAGGGCTTCATCGCCGGTTCGCTGGCGCTGGTGCCGGAATTCCTGGCCATGCCGCGCAAGAAACCCATCCATCTGGCGTTCTCCTACGACGAGGAAGTCGGCTGCGCCGGCGCGCCCTACATGCTGGCCGACCTGCACGAACGCGGCATCCGCCCCGAGGGCTGCGTGGTGGGCGAGCCCACCGGCATGCAGGTGGTGGTGGCGCACAAGGGCATCAACCTGTTCCGCTGCAAGGTGCACGGCAAGGCGGCGCACTCGTCGCTGACCCCGCGCGGCTGCAACGCCATCGAATACGCCGCCCGCCTGATCTGCCGCATTCGCGACCTGGCCGACAGCTTCAAGGCCAACGGCCCGTACGACCAGTTCTACGACGTGCCGTTCTCGACCATGACCACCAACAAGATTCGCGGCGGCATCGCGGTGAACACGATTCCGGAACTGTGCGAGTTCACGTACGAATTCCGCAACCTGCCCGGCATACGTCCCGACGACATCCAGGCCGAGGTCGAGCGCTATGTGCGCGAAGAGCTGCTGCCGCGCATGCAGGCCGAGTTCGACGGCGCCCGGATCGAGATCGAGACCGGCGCGGCCGCCCCGGCGCTGGAAGCCTCCGAGCAGGCAGCCATCACTCAGCTGGTGCGCGCGCTGACCGAGGACCGCGTCACCCGCAAGGTCGCCTATGGCACCGAGGCCGGCCTGTTCCAGGGCATCGGCATTCCCACCGTGGTCTGCGGTCCCGGCCACATCGAACAGGCCCACAAGCCCAATGAGTACGTGGCCCTGGACCAGCTCGCGTCCTGCGAAACCTTCCTGCGTCGCCTGGGCCAGTCCCTCTGACGGCCGCCGGGGCGGCGCCCATGCCGCCCCGCCTGGGCCCGGCTCAGGTAAAATGACGGGTTGCAAACCGGATGGGGACGGGCACTGGCCTGTCGCCGCGCCGGGGGAGAAGCTTGGTGAAACCTTACGATTTTCCGGATGCCAAGGGCCATTTCGGCCCCTATGGCGGCGTTTTCGTGGCGGAAACGCTGATGCACGCGCTCGACGAGCTGCGTGCCGCTTATGACCATTGCCGCGTCGATCCGGCCTTCATCGAAGAGTTCAACTACGAGCTCAAGCATTTCGTCGGCCGGCCCAGCCCGGTCTACCATGCCCGCCGCTGGTCGGACATGCTGGGCGGCGCCCAGATCTGGTTCAAGCGCGAAGACCTGAACCACACCGGCGCGCACAAGGTCAACAACTGCATCGGCCAGGCGCTGCTGGCCAAGCGCATGGGCAAGCCCCGCGTCATCGCCGAGACCGGCGCCGGTCAGCACGGCGTGGCCACGGCCACCGTGGCGGCGCGCTACGGCATGGAGTGCGTGGTCTACATGGGCAGCGAGGACGTGCGCCGGCAGGCTTCCAACGTCTACCGCATGAAGCTGCTGGGCGCCACGGTGGTGCCGGTGAATTCCGGCTCGCGCACCCTGAAGGACGCGCTGAACGAAGCCATGCGCGACTGGGTCACCAATATCGAAAACACGTTCTACATCATCGGCACGGTGGCGGGGCCGGACCCCTATCCGCGCATGGTGCGGGACTTCCAGACCGTGATCGGCAACGAATGCCTGGTCCAGATGCCTGAAGCCATCGGCCGCCAGCCCGACTACGTGGTCGCGGCGGTGGGCGGTGGTTCCAACGCCATGGGCATCTTCCACCCCTACATTCCCCACGAAGACGTGCGCCTGATCGGCGTCGAAGCGGCGGGTGAGGGCCTGGAGACGGGCCGTCACGCCGCTTCGCTGGCGGCTGGCACCGTGGGCGTGCTGCACGGCAACCGCACCTACGTCATGCAGGATGCCGACGGCCAGGTGCAGGAAACGCATTCGGTCTCGGCCGGCCTGGACTATCCCGGCGTTGGTCCCGAGCACGCCTGGCTCAAGGATAGCGGCCGGGCCGAGTACATCGGCATCTCGGACGAGGAAGCGCTCAAGGCCTTCCACGACTGCTGCCGCATCGAGGGCATCATGCCGGCGCTGGAGTCCTCGCACGCCATCGCGCAGGCTGTGAAGATGGCGCCGTCGCTGCCGCGCGACAAGGTCATCCTGGTCAACCTGTCGGGCCGTGGCGACAAGGACATGCATACCGTCGCCGAACGCGGCGGCATCGAGCTGTGACGCCATGAAGACCCGCAACGATCGCATCGCCGCCGCCTTCGCCCGCACCGCCGCTTCCGGCCGCGCCTCGGCGCTGATCCCCTACATCGCCGCCGGCGATCCCTCGCCCGCGGCCACCGTGCCGCTGATGCACGCGCTGGTCGAGGCCGGCGCCGACGTGCTCGAACTGGGCGTGCCGTTTTCCGATCCCATGGCTGACGGCCCGGTGATCCAGCGCGCCGCCGACCGCGCCATCGCGCAGGGCGTGGGCCTGGCCCGCGTGCTGGAGCTGGTGGCCGAGTTCCGCCAGCGCGATGTGGCCACGCCCGTCGTGTTGATGGGGTACGCCAATCCCATCGAGCGCATGGGACAGGCCGAATTCGCCCGCCGTGCCGAAGCGGCCGGCGTGGACGGCGTGCTGGTGGTGGACTATCCGCCCGAGGAAGTGGTGGAGTTCGCCGGCATGCTGGACCAGCACGGCATCGCGCCGATTTTCCTGCTGGCGCCGACCTCGACCGAGCCGCGCATCAAGGCCATCGCCAATGTCGCTCGTGGTTACGTCTACTATGTCTCGCTCAAGGGCGTGACCGGCGCGGGATCCTTGAACACGCAGGACGTGGCTGAACGCCTGGCGCTGATTCGCCGCCACGTCTCCATTCCGGTGGGGGTGGGCTTCGGCATCCGCGACGCCGAAAGCGCCCAGCGTGTGGCGCGTTCCGCCGACGCGGTGGTCATCGGCAGCAAACTGATCGAAACCATGGAGCAGGCGGTGGCCAACGCCCCCGCCGCCCAGCAAACCGACGCCGCAGTCGCCGCCGCCAGCGGCTGGCTGCGCACCATCCGGCAAGCGCTGGATCAAGTAAAACGAGAAAACGCCTCGGCCTGAACGCCGGGCGCGACCTCATACGGGATGAAACATCAATGAGCTGGATCGAAAAACTCCTGCCTCCTCGCATCAATAAAACCAGCGACAGCGGCGCTCGCCGCGTGCCCGAAGGCCTGTGGGTCAAATGCCCCTCGTGCGAGTCGGTGCTGTACAGCGAAGACCTGGCGGCCAACCTGCACGTGTGCCCCAAGTGCGACCATCACATGCGCATCGGCTCCCGCGCCCGCATCGATTCGCTGCTGGACATGGAAGGCCGCGTCGAAATCGGCCAGACCACGCGCTCGGTCGACACGCTGAAGTTCAAGGACACCCGCAAGTATCCCGAACGCCTGCAGGAAGCGACCAAGCAGACCGGTGAAACCGACGCGCTGGTGGTCATGGGCGGCTCGATCCGCGGCGTGCCGGCGACGGTGGCCTGCTTCGAATTCGAATTCATGGGCGGCTCGATGGGGTCGGTGGTGGGCGAGCGCTTCGTGCGCGGCGCCCAGGCCGCGCTCGACAACAAGACCGCCTTCATCTGCGTGGCCGCCTCGGGCGGCGCGCGCATGCAGGAAAGCCTGCTGTCGCTGATGCAGATGGCCAAGACCAACGCCATGCTGACGCGGTTGTCGGCCGCCGGCCTGCCATTCATCAGCGTGCTGACCGACCCCACCATGGGCGGCGTGTCGGCCAGCTTCGCCTTCATGGGCGACGTGGTGATCGCCGAGCCCAAGGCGCTGATCGGCTTCGCCGGTCCGCGCGTGATCGAGCAGACCGTGCGGGAAAAGCTGCCGGAAGGCTTCCAGCGCGCCGAGTTCCTGCTGCAGAAGGGCGCCATCGACATGGTGGTGGACCGCCGTCAGCTGCGCGAGGAAATCGCGCGTCTGTTGGCGCTGCTGAACAACCAGCCTGCCGACGTGGTAGCGGCGGCCTGAGCGCGGATTCGTCCGCATCTGCGTCAGCAAAAAGCCGGCGGCCTGAGGGCCGC
>NZ_JCBANG010000101.1:0-21246 GCF_059760905.1 Achromobacter sp. 1011811831 | reverse complement strand
CGCACCAGCCCTGCCGTGCTGCCGGCCTTGATCGTCGTGCCAACCTCGTTGCCAGTGGTCGTCGACTTGACGTTGCCGTCGGTGCCGTAGCCCTTGCGGATGTAGAAGTCGTCGCCCGCCGCCAGCGCCGCCTGCCCGCGTGGCGTGGAGATCTGGCCGGCGTTGCGGACCTCGCTGCCCAGCAGCAGCACATAGCCGCCGCCGCGCGTGGCGCTGCCCGGTTCGTGCGTGGCGATGCTCGCGCCCGGCCGCAGCTCGATCTTGCCCAGCGCGTCCTTGAAGGTGGGCTGCGTGCCGTTGGCATCGGTGTAGATGCCCTTGTCGCGGAACTGCTCGTCGGTGATGGTGGCGGCGGCCGCCACCAGGTTGCGCGCGTTGACCTGGCTGGTGCCGGTGAAGATCACGCCGTTCTGGTTCACCACCAGCACCGTGCCGTCGGCCTTGATCGAACCGTGGATCTCGCTGGGTTTGGCGGACGCGCCCACCACGCGGTTCAGCACCGCGTCGGAAGCGTTCTGTTTGAATTGCAGCGTGGTGTCGCGGCCGACGTTGAAGCTGTCCCAGTTCAGGATGGCACGCGACTGTGTCTGCTCGATGGTCACGACCTGGCGGCCATCGGCCGCGCTCTTCTGCGGCGCCTTGGCGCCTTCCCATTTGGCCTGCGCGCCCTCGGCTGCCCACAGGCCGCCCGGCGTCAGCCCATCCGGCACGCCGGCGCCGTTGGCCGATGCCGCCGCGCGTGCGGCGGCCTGCGCCGCCTGCTGCGCGGCCACGGCCGCCGCCGTGCGGTTCAGGTTGTCGAGCGAGCGCTGCAGCTGCTGGCGCGACTGCGCCTGTTGCTGTGCGGCGTTACCGATGCCCGCCACGCTGCCGTCGGGCAGGCGGCCCGAGCGCTGCACAGCCGATTGCGCCGCGCCCTTGTCGGCGAACCAGCCGGGGCTGAAGGCCCGCGACTGCGCCTGCGCCGCGCCCGCCGCGCCGCCGGCGATCAGCAGCGCCGCGATCGCCTGCGAGGCCGGAGTCAAGCGCCAACCCGCTGGCGCGGCCCTGCGCATGCGCGCCGCCGGCGCCCCTGCGCCCGCCGTCGGATTCGTCGTTGCCCTGCCCGTGTCCCGTGCCCGCATCATCGCCTTTCCTTGTTCCAATCGCGCGTGTTCGCCACCTAGAGCAAGACAGACGGATGGAAAAGCGCCGACCGGAACCCTGTCACAAATAATTCACGACAGCAGCACGACCCCGGCTGGCAAGTGGGTCAGGCGCGCGCCATAGGCGTCGCGTATCAATTTCTCCGCGTCGGCGATCTGTGCCAGCGAGATGCGCGCCTGTACCAGGCGCTTGCCCAGTTGCTCGTTCATCAGCACCAGATGGCCACGGCGATAGCGGTTCAGCTCGTCCACCACCTGGGACAAGGGCTGCTGGTCGAACACCAGCCAACCCTGCCGCCAGGCAACGACACGATCCGTGTCCACCGGCGCCGGCGGCTGTACGCCTCGCCCGTCGTAGCGCAGCTCCCGCTGCGCGCCCAGGTCGAACACGCCCTGCGCATGCGTCAGGCGGACCGTTCCCGACAGGCAGCACAGCCGCGCCTCGCCGTCGACGTAACGCAGGTTGAAGCTGGCGTCGCGCGCCAGGATCCGGCCGGCGCCCGCGACCACCTGAGCGGGCTCGGCGCCAGCGCGCACCTCGGCCTCGCCGTCGGCCAGCTCGATGAGCTTGGCGCCGTCCGCGCCGACCGTTACATTGATGCGGGTCAGGGTGTTCATCTGCACGTCCAGCGCATCGCCCAGCGTCAGGCGACGCTGCTCGCCGCGCGCGGTACGGTAGTCGGCGGACAGCTCGCCGATGCCCGGCCACAGCCCCAGCGGCGGGCGCAGCGCCAGATAGGCGGCCGAGGCCGCCACCGCGCCGCCCAGGAATGCGCGCCGCCCCATGGCCGGCCGTCGCGCGGGCGCCCTGGCGCGCGCCGCGCTTTCCTCCCGCAGCGCGGGGCCCAGCGCGCGCCAGAGTCCCTGCTGTTCGGCAAAGGCGGTCTCGTTCCCGGGATCCGCCCGCCGCCAGCGCTGGAAGTCCTCCGCGTCGGCCTCGGTGGCGCGCCCCGACGTCAGCAACAGCAGCCAGGCCTGCGCCTCAGCTCTCGGCCCGGCGCCCGCTTTTTTCCTTGCGCGCGGCATCATCATCAAGGCCATGGCTCCCCGCCCTGTTCATCGCCCGCGCGCAGCGCGCGGCCGCAGTGGTCCAGCGCGCGCTTGATTTCCTTGGAGACGATGCGCTCCGACACACCGTAGCGCCTGGCGATCTCCGCATGCGGCAATTCATGCACGCGCGCGGCCAGCAACATCTGCTGGGTGCGCTCAGGCAATCCGCGCAACGCCCGGCGAAAGACCTCGATCTCGCTGCGACCCTGCGCGATGCGCGCGGGGTCCGAGGCTTCGTCCGCCACATTGATCAGTTCGCCGATCTCCACGCCCGTCAGCAGCCGTGAATCCCGACGCCTGTGATCCTCGGCGGCGTTCAGCGCCATCCGGAACAGATAGGCCGCCGGCTGCTGCACCGGCATGCCCGGCGGCAGCTCGTTGACTTTGAGGAACGCCTCCTGCATCGCGTCGTGCGCCAGGTCTTCCGATCCCAGCCGGCGCTTGAGCTGATTGCGAAAGTCGTTGTAGCGCTCGAGAAACAGCGCTTTCAGAAACCCCGGCGTCTTGCCCTCAGCCACCGGATGCGCCCTCAAGCATGTCGCATTGCCTTGCCGCGCGCGGCTCCAGCAGCACGGTCACGGGCTGCGGCAGATCCACCGGCAAAGGGCCCGCGCGCATGTCCGCCAAGGCATGCTCCAAGGCCTGGTCGCGCGCGGCCTGGCCGCTGCGGGTGATCCAGTTCATCTTGCTGACGCGCGCATCCCCGTCGAACCACAGTTGTACCAGCGCGCGGTAGCCGCCGGGCGCGGTGCCGGCCGCCGCGCACAGGACGCGGCGCAACGCGGCCTGCAGGCTGGCGGCATGGGCGGTGTCGCGCAGGCGTGGCTGCCGTGGACGCGCCGGCCGCGCGTCCGCCACCAGAGTGAACGAATACTCGCTGGCATAGCGGATCGACAGGGGCGACCCGGCCAGCAGCCTGCGCAGCGCATCTCCCGCCGTATATCGGCCGTCCAGGGCTGGCGCCTGCCGACCCTCGGTCAGACCGCTGTCGACCAACACGGTCATGCCGCTGGCCCGGCTATAGGCGACCAGCGCCTGGCTCAGCGGCTGGGCCGGTATGGCAAACGGGATCAGGGCGGACGGCGCTTCCGCCCGCGCCAGGATGGGCGGCCAGCACAGGGCCAGCGTCAGGCAGGCGCCGCCCGTGCGCAGGCACAGGCCGGCGAAACGGACCGTCATCGCCACGAAAGGATAGAGGAATGGACAGGCATCGCCTCGGCGGCGCAACCGCGCCACCCGCTCCGACACACGAAAGCCGCCATGCTAGGGGCGGTGGGTGACGCAATCGTGACAAGCCGGCATGAGCGGGGCGGACCACCGTCTTATACCCGTCACCCAAAGCGGTGAACCTGTCCCTATACTGGATTCACGCGCTCGTGGCGGGCATGAGTCCTCGCGGCGGGCGCGGGCCGGTCCGGCACATGGCCGGCATGGAAGAACCTTAGGAGCGCATATGCGCCTGCACACCCTGTTCCTGGCGGCGGCCCTGGCCGCCGCCTCCGCGATGGCCGCCGAAACGCAGGGCCAGCCGTCCGGCACGGCAACGTCCGGCGCGACGACGCCCGACGCCAAGGCCGGCAAGGCGGCCACGGCCTGCATCGACACCGAGGTCAATGGCTATCGCGCCCTGTCGTATGAATGCCTGAACCAGAAGATGGCGCCGGACGCCGCGCCCAAGCCGCCGCCCACGCTGGAGTCGGAGGCCATCACCCACCGCCCGCCCAACCAGATGGGCCTGCCCACGCCGGCCACCATCGGCAACCGCATGGGCAATACCTTCGGCACCTCGGCCTACCCGCAACGGCCCTCGCCCTGAGGCGCGCGCCGGCGGCGCTCAGCCCTGGCGCGAAATGAAATAGATCTTCTTGACGAACTGGTCGACTTCCCAGCGGCCGGTATAGCCTTCGGGCATGACGAAGCTCGAGCCCGGCACCAGCTCGTGGACCGTGCCGTCCGGATCCACCAGGCGCGCCGCGCCCTCGACGATATGGCCGAACTCGACATAGCCGGTGGTGTTGGCCTGGAAGCTGCCGGCCGTGCTTTCCCAGACGCCGGCCTCGGCCTTGCCGGCCAGCCCTTCGAAGGCCGTTTCGGTGCGGAACGCGGCGTCGCCGGAAATGGGACGCCGGGGCTTGCCCGGCACGGGCTGTTTCATGGGGCCGGGATCGATGCGGACCAGCCGCGATTGGTCATGTTTCAAGGCGGATCTCCAGATGGGGTGGCCGGCGGGGCGCAATGCCGCCGTGGACACCGGGAATAGACGGTGGAATCGGACGGACGGCCTCAGTGGGCGGCCACCACCAGCACCTCGGCCTGCGTCCGTCCCACGGTGCGCATGCGGTGCGGCAGCTCGGAATCGAAGTACAGCGAGTCGCCGGCGTCGAGCCGGAACTGGCGCTCGCCCACCTGGACCTCGATGGCGCCCTTGAGCACCAGCAGGAATTCCTCGCCGGGATGCGGGAACACCGCCGCCGCGTCGGGGAATTCGCGCGGCGGGTGCACCACGAAGGGTTCCATGGCCTTGACCTTGCGGCGGCCGGCCAGCGATTCATAGCGGTATTCCGCGCCCAGCCCGCCACGCTGCAAGGCCTCGCGATCGGCCACGCGCACCAGGCTGACGAGTTCGTCCTGCGCGTCCTGGTCGGAACCGACCAGTTGCGACACGCCCACGCCGTAGGCTTCGGCCAGGCGCAGCACGGTGGAAATCGACGGCTCGCTCAGCCCTCTTTCCAGCTTGGAAAGATAGCTCTTGGTCAGGCCCGTGCGTTGCGCCAGCTGCTCCAGGGACAGGGCTTGCTGGCGGCGCAGGGTCCGCAATCGGTGAGGCAGGTCGATCATGGGCGGGCGTGGAGCGGAAAACAACAGATAAGCATGCCCTAAACGCGCCTGTCCGTCGAGCGGCCCCGCCCCGCGCCGGCCAGCGGTCGACGCCGGCCCGAAGCGCCGCCGGGCGGACTGACGCACGCGCCGCCGCCCCGTAGCGCGGCCCGCCTCAGCCCAGCACGTCGCGATGCGTCCTGAGCGCCCGCCGCGCGTAGTAGGCGAAACCCGCCTGCGAGCGGCGCGGCGTCAGGATCCAGTCGTGCGCCTCGCGCCCAAGCGCCGGCGGGATCGGCTGGATCGCGCCTGCCGCCATCGCCAGCAGCTGCATGCGCGCGGCGCGCTCGAACTGCAGCGCCAGCACGCAGGCTTCCTCGACCGAGCCGGCCGCCACCAGCATGCCGTGGTGCGACAGCAGGATGGCGCGCTTGTCGCCCAGCGCCGCCGAGATGATCTCGCCTTCCTCATTGCCGACCGGCACGCCGGGCCAGTCCTTCAGGAAGGCCACGTCGCCGTACAGCGGACAGTTGTCCATGTGCGAGATTTCCAGCGGCACCTCCAGCATCGACAAGGACGCCGCGTGCAGTGGATGCGTGTGGATGATGCAGTTCACGTCCGGCCGCGCGCGGTAGATCCAGGAATGGAAGCGGTTGGCGGGGTTCGGCATGCCGCCGCCCTCCTGCACCCGCAGATCCTCGTCCACCACCAGCAGGTTGTCCGCCGTGATCTCGTCAAAGCCCAGTCCCAGCCGCTGCGTGTAGTAGCGCCCGGCCTCGGGCGCGCGCGCCGTGATCTGCCCGGCCAGCCCGGAATCATGCCCGCCGTCGAACAGGATGCGGCAGGTCAGCGCCAGCTTCTGGCGCAGCGTCCATTCCGGCGCGTCGAGCTTGCGCTCCATGTCGGCCTGCGCGCGCGCGATCAATTCCTCTTTCGACAAGTGCATGGTGTCGGCCATTTCTATGCTCCTTCAAGCCGTTTCCAGCAACGGCGTAAAGCCCGGCAAGGCCCGCATGCGGGCCAGCCAGGCATGGACATGGCGCAGGGCCGACAGATCGTAGCCGCCCTCGTGCGCCATGCTCGTATAGGGATACAGCGCGATGTCCGCGATGGTCGGCGCGTCGCCAACCAGGAACTCGCGCCCCGCCAGGTGCGCATCCATCAGCGCCGCCGCCTTCATGCCCTGGCGCCGCCACTCCCGCATGGCCGGATCGTCCACCCGGGCCGTGCCGCGCAGATGGATCAGCAGGCGCGGCTGGGCGAAGGCGTGCATGTGCTGCGTCTGCTCGAAGCTCAGCCAGCTGCTCACCTGTGCCTGCGCCAGCCGCGCATCGGGCAGCCAGGACGTGCCCTGCCCCAGGTACCACAGGATCGCCTGCGACTCGGCCAGCCACAGCCCCTCGGGCGTCAACAGCGCCGGCACCTGGCGCCACGGATTGATGGCGGCAAAGGCCTCGGTCTCCAGATCGCCCTGCACGATATCGAAGGTCCGGCGGCGCAGCGCCAGCCCCATGTAGCCGCAGGCCAGCCGGATCTTCCAGGCATTGCCCGAGCGCAGCGTGTCGGCCAGTTCCAGCGGCTGCCCCGCCAGCGGATGTACAGGCATGTTCATTTCAGTCGTCCATGAAACAAGCGCCGCCAAAGGCGCACAGAACAGATTCAGGCAAGAACCAAGCGTCGGCATAAAGCAGACCTCCCAAAGCGCGGCTGCGCGGATCCGGCTCCGCCGGTCCGCAGCAGCGCCCCCTGGGGGGAGCGCGCCAGCGCTCGGGGGGGGCCATTCACTCTATCTTGATGTCGGCGCGCTTGACGATCTCGGTCCATTTTGCCTTCTCGGCCGCGATGAAGCGCTGGTACTCCTCGGGCGCGCCGCTATAGAGCTGCGTGCCCTGCGCCGCCAGCTTCTGCTTCAGCTCGGCCGAAGCCAGCGTCTGGCGCAGCGCGGCGTTCAGCTTCTGCGCCACCTCCGGCGGCGTGCCCGCCGGCGCGAAGAACGCGTTCCAGGAACTCATCTGCAGGCCCGCATCACCCGCCTGCGCGCTGGGCGGCACGCCCGGCGCCGACGGCAGCGGCTGGTCGCTGGCCACCGCCAGCGCGCGCAGCTTGCCCGCCGCGACGTGCGGCATGATGACGGGGCTGGCGTCCATCACCACATCCACCTGGCCGCCGATGGCCGCGTTCACCGCCTCGCTGCCGCTCTTGAACGGAACGTGCACGATGTCCAGGCCGGCCGTCATCTTCAGCAGCTCCAGCCCCAGATGCGGCGAGCTTGCCTGCCCGGCCGAACCGAAATTGAGCTTGGCCGGGTTGGCCTTGGCATAGGCCGCGAACTGCGCGAAATCCTGGGTCGGCAGGCTCGCCCGCACCGCCAGCAGGTACGGCGACCCCGACACGAGGCCAAGCGGCACATAGCTGTCCGCGTCATAGGCCAGCTTGCGGTAGATCAGCGGGTTGACCACCTGCGTGCCCACCGTGCCCATGAAGATCGTGTAGCCGTCCGCCGGCGCGCTGGCCGCCAGCTGCGCCGCGATCACCCCGCCCGCGCCGGGCCGGTTCTCGACCACGACCGGCTGGCCCAGCGCGTCGCCCAGGCCCTTGCCGACCTGGCGCGCAACGATGTCCGTGATGCCCCCGGCGCCGAACGGCACCACCAGCCGCACGGGGCGGTCCGGATAGGCGGCCTGCGCCGCGACGCCCCAGGCTGCCGTCAGCGCCAGCATGGCGCTCATGGTCCAACGTTTCATCTCTGTCCCCTTGCTCTTGCGGTTCTTTCCGCTATCGAGCGTACGCGCCATCGCGCCGCCACATGACACAAAGTGTCCTATAGAGCATTGATTTTCCGCAAGCGGGATCTTGTGAGGATAAACCCTGAGCAGCGGGAATAAAGTCCGCCCTTTTGTTGAAGTTCGCCTTTCGGCTTTAGTCGACAACACCTGCCATTTCGCAGGCATCTTCTCTTATTCTTTGCGGAAGGACAGCCTGCAGGCTGAAGAAAGGCGAACTTTGCGATAAACGGGATTAAATTAGCGCGACAGTTCAAGCCGCCAGATTTGGGATATGCCCGTACGGGAATTGTGGACGAGACATGGACGTCTCGACGCACTCCGCTATAAGTTGGGAGTTGTAAGAGAAGAAAGCCGTGCCTTGTATGGAAGGCCCGGAGGCCCCTGTGGTCAGTGGCTGCTTCCGGCCAACAGCTGACATTCGGCGACCACCAAGGCGACCTACGGGAAAAGGCAAAAACTGGGCCGGAACCACACTGGCAGTTTCTGAGCCGCAAATCGAGCTGAACGGACATTCGTTCAGGCTGGCCCTTTTGAGGCCGCCGATCATTCTCGAGGAAATAGCATAGGCAGCACCACCGGCGGCGCCGATGCCGATGCCGATGCCGATGCCGACGCCAGCGTCAATCGGATCAAGAAGTTCTTCGGCAACGTGAAGGGCAAACGCATTTTGTTCACGAACGGCCAAGATAGCGCGGCGCTCAAGCATCTCGAGACGATTCACGTGCTCCGCAACTAGCAGAAATCGCTCGGGTGGCGCCCCAACAGTCTCTCCACCGGATCGCACGAGTTCGCGCTCGTGCCGTGACCACCGGCGCTGGAGCGCCAGCTCAGCAAGCCAGTCGCAGGCGTCATGCGTGGCGACGGATCAACTGACAGTTCGGTCGTGGCCGTGGCGAACCAACCATCGCTTGACCGCTTTTTGTTCTCTCGCACGCTCTCCTATACTTGCTGCAAGGAGGGGTTGAAGGACGATGTTCGAAATTACTGGCGCACAAGTCGCCGACCTTAATGACGCCGATCTGCGAACACTCGTCGCACGTCTCGCCTTGGCAGAATTGCGGGCGCAGGGTTGCCCCAGTTCTTCGGTAACTTCTGGCGGCAACCAGGATGCGGCCGATGGCGGGCTTGATGTCCGGGTCGAGTGCCCGTCCGCACTGCCAAGGCCGGATTTCGTGCCGCGCCAGCACACAGGGTTTCAGGTAAAAAAGCCCGACATGCCGGCGAGTGCAATCCGCGATGAGATGCGTCCTGGCGGCAGGCTACGGCCGGTCATCACCGAATTCGCCGCTCGCTCAGGCGCTTACATCATCGTCAGCGCGCAAGGATCGGTCGCAGACAAGCCCCTGAGCGATCGTCGCGATGCGATCCGGGCGCAGCTCGACGATCTGCCTGAGGCCGGGCAGTTGCATAGCGACTTTTACGATCGCGACCGGCTGGCGACATGGGTCAATCACTATCCCGGAATCGCCGCTTGGGTCCGCACGCGGCTCGGCATCGGAATGTCGGGCTGGAGCAGCATCGGCGATTGGTGCGGCGTCGGCGTGAGCGAGGAGACGCCCTATCTCTTCAACGACAAGGCCTGCCTAACCGATGAAAGAACGAGCGACCGCGAGCAACTCACCATCGGCGAGGGTATCGCCCGGCTTCGCGTCTCTCTGAGCAAAGCTCGCCAATGTATCCGGTTGATCGGCTTGTCCGGCCTCGGAAAGACTCGTCTCGTGCAGGCACTGTTCGAGGAAGGTGTGAGCGAGGCGCCGCTCGATCCGGGGTTCGCCGTCTATACCGACTATTCGGCGGAGACTGACCCGACCGCACGGGACATGGCGCGCCAGCTGGTGATCGCAAGACGACGCGCGATCCTAATCGTCGACAACTGTAACCCGGCGACGCACAGCGAACTGGCCCGAATCTGTTCGGAAGCTGAGAGCCAAGTCAGTCTCTTAACTGTCGAATATGATGTTCGCGACGACGAGCCCGAGCGTACCGAGGTCTTTCGCCTGCAATCAGCATCGCCCGAAATGGTGGAACAGTGGCTGGAAAAGACCTTCCCCAATTTGACGCAGGTCGATCGGCGAACCATATCGGAGTTCAGCGACGGAAACTTCCGCGTGGCGCGCGCTCTCGCCGACACGCTCGGAAAAGGCGAAACCCTGGGAAAGCTCAAGAGCCGCGACCTCTTCGAGCGGATTTTTCATCAGCGCAACGAGCCTGACCGGGATCTGCTTTCCGCTGCCGAAGACCTTGCCCTGCTCTATTCGATCGATGGCGAGGACACTTCGGAAGGCGGTGAACTTGTGCGGGTCGCCGCTATTCGCGGTGTTCCAGTGGCGGCGATATATGCGGCGCTGAACGCGCTTCGGCAGCGGGGGATCGTGCAGCTGCGGGGACGGTGGCGCGCTATCCTGCCGCATGCGATCGCCAACCCGCTCGCCGGGTTCGCCCTTGAACGCATACCGCCAGCCGATTTCGATCGCTTCTGTGCGTCGCTTACACCGAGGATGCAGAAGTCCCTTTCGCGCCGCCTCGGCTATCTGCACGACAGCGCCGAGGCGCGGGCCGCGGTCGAGCGCTGGCTCCGTGCAGACGGGCCACTCGGCGATCTTGCAGCATTGGGAGAAGACGGCCTTCAGATCATCGCCAACATCGCCCCGGTCGAGCCCGATGCCGTGCTCGTGAGGATCGAGCGAGATATTGCCGGCCCAAATGGCGGTGAGATACTCGATCCGCAGTCGAGCAACCGGTGGCAATGGATACGGTTGATCAAACTCCTCGCTTACGATCCGCCGCTGTTTGACCGCGCTGCAAGCTTGCTTGCGCGGTTCCTTTCCGCTGAATCGCCCCACCACCGCAACAACTCGGCATCGGACATGTTCGCCGAGCTGTTTCACCTACACCTTTCCGGCACCAAAGCTTTGCCAGATCAACGGCGAGCGCTCGTTCGCCGGTTCGCGCAATCGGGTGATCCAGCTTTGGTGCGCTGTGCTGGCGTCGCCCTCGACGCGCTGCTGGAGGCGCACCATTTCAATTCATCCAGCGACTTCGACTTCGGCGCCCGGTCACGGGACTATGGCTGGCACCCGCCGACCTATGTTGACATCTGGGCCTGGTACAACGGCGCGGTCGACTTGGCGGTGGAGCTCTCGCCAATGATCGAAAACGCAAGAGACCACCTTGCCCACAGTGTAAGAGTGCTGTGGCACTTCGCCCCCTGCCACGACGCGCTCGAACGGGCAGCAACCCACTTTTCTTCCGAGCGACCTTGGATCGAGGGGTGGATCGGCTTCCGCACAGCGCTGCGCTTCGAGGGCGACGCGATGCCGGATGAGGTGCGCGCCCGTCTCGTAGCGCTCATCGAACGTCTGAAACCCACCGATCTTCTCCATCAGGCCCGTGCGGTCGTACTTGGGCGCAGCAGTTTCGGTTGGGATGTGGCTGATGGCGATGCGGATGACGGCGACGTCATAAAACCCTATGAACGCGCCTCGAAGCTGGCGAAAGAGATCGGTACCGCACTCGCGCACGACACGGAGACGCGCGCTGTCTTCATCGCCGAACTGCTAGCCGAACAAAATCCGCAGCGCGCCTATGAATGCGGCATTGGCCTGTCGGAGGGTGCCGCCGATCTTGATGCGATGTGGCGGGAACTGCTGGACCTCTACTCCACCGCCGAGGCGGACAGCCGGAATGCGACGGTGCTGGGCGGGTTTATCCATGGCGCGCACGCCAAGGATTCGGCCTTTGCCAACGCTACGCTAGAGGATGTGATCCAAAATCCCGATCTCGCCGCGAGTCTGCCGTATCTTCAGGCGCGTGTTGCTATCGATGCCCAAGGCATAGCGCGGCTTCGGCGTGCGATCGAACGTGGCGTCCTTTCGGCGCGGAATTTTCAAAGTATCGCCAATGGCAGTGTCGAGGAGTCTCCACCCGACGCGCTTGGCCCGCTGCTCACCGACATCGGCAATCTGGCCGATGGCGTCGAGATCGCGCTCGATATATTGCACATGCACTTCTACCGCGATCGGGAAGAAGGCCGTCAACGTGCGCCATCCTTGATCGCTGTTGGCCGTGAGCTGCTACTGCGCGCTGACTTCGGAAAGAAGCAGTCGTTACGCGATTTTGGGCTGCATACCGTTATTCGGGTCTGCTGCGCCGGACCTGATGGAGAGGCGACATTGCGGGAAATCTGCGCTCGCGTTCGGGCAGGACTGGAGACCGCCTATCTCTCGTCCTACGATCTTGGTTATGTCCTCAAGGCGATCTTCGAGACCCATCCCCTGATCGCACTCGACGAACTCCTGCTCCCCGAACTCGGGCCGAGCAATCGGAGGCTGTTTGAGCGGGGCTTCGGGTCTGGCACGCCGGAGGAAGATGTCGGCGCCGAGACCCTTGTTCAGTGGGCGAATATCGATCCGGATCGGCGCTATCCGCTGCTCGGAGAGAGCATCCCCATGTTCAAGCGGCAGCAGGGCGAAGAGGAGAATGGTATCTCCACGCTCTTCCTGGAAATATTGGGCCACGCGCCAGACAAGCGGGCGTTCCTCGGTGATCTCTGGTCGCGGCTGCATCCGCGCAGCTGGAGCGGATCGCTCGCCGATATCCTGGTTCGGCGTCGCGCGGCTATCACAACGCTGGGTGACAATATTGGAGGCGAGGTTCGGCAATTGGTCACTGACATGCTGCCCGAACTCGAATGCTGGATCGAACATGAGAGCAAGCGCGATCGGGAAGGCGAACAGAGTTTCGAATAGCTGCTGATCCGAGCGCCCCAGCGAGGCTCTGACGCCGATCACGGCTTTCGCGGAGTCTTAGGCCAGGCCCGCTCTGCCCTTTGCATTCCTTCCTCTCGGCTTCGCGCTGGGCGAATGGCCGGTTTTGGCACACCGCTGCCGAACGGCTGCTCAGGGTCGAAAGCAGAAATCGCTTGCAGAGGCGGGAACCTCTGCGTGCAAAACACAGATCATCGTTCCGGAAGAAATCAGATCTATGAGGCTAGCCTCGTTTCTTCGAGAAGAATTCTTATTCTCTCAGCACCGGGATGCGATACCCGCCCACATACTCTTGAGCTGTAACTTGAATGCACATGGACACGTTCCCGCGGCGATCTTCGCAACTTCCGACGATTAGACGACCACCTTGGCTGCCCAAAGTATTGACCGTGTGTTGAAGTTCAACCTTTTCCTCTCGAAGGAGCCTAACCGAATTTGCAGTGATGCCGTACCAAATGACCATAGTCAGAGCAGTGATGATGAGAGCAGGAGCGAAGACGAACAAGGTCGCGTGCTTGGCGGCACGGCGGAATGCATTAGCTGCCTCCCGAGCTCCTGTATTCGCATCTTTGACCCGTCCGGTAAGAATATCTGCGGCTGCAAGAACTGCTTTCTCGAGCTCTTTGTTTATCGCTGCCGACACTGTTCCGGGCAACGACTTTCCTTGTACGTCAAGATTTGTTGATACCAACTCCATTGCGCGTATCGCGTCTCTAGTCTGCTTCTGGTCACGAAGCGCCGCCTCCAGCAAGGTCGCGAGAACATCGTGTACATGTGTAAGATCTTTAGAGGCTGAACGATGGTCCATCTCGCTTAAGCTCCAATTCTCGCGACAATCTTTTTTGCTGGTATCGTCGTTGATGATTTAGTTCCTTTGCCTGCTGCCTGACTCGCTCGAAGTATGTCTCTCTGACCAATCTGTGGCTAAGAAGGAGATCTCGTATATCTGCCAAAAGGATGTAGCGAATGCCCATATCCCTGTTGTAAGTGACCACCAGACCGCCAGATGTGCCTTGAAGTCCACCATGCGAATACGCAAGTAGCTCTAGGTAATGTTTGTATGCCACGCGCGTCTCGTCATCGATCGTTCTCAATACGGCAGCCCGTCCTGCCCCTTCCGTGAACTGCTCCAAACTTGTGGAGGACGCCTTGCTGTCGCCGAAATCAAGATATGGGACCACCCGAGAAACCAGGCTTCCAACTTTCTCCGATGTCTCGATATACCAATGAATCTCGCGCGAAACAGACTGCAGCCGCGCGTTTCCTCCTAATGTGCGTTCGAGCATCAAGCGCTTTGTCTCCTCCTTCAACGAATCATTTTGCTCACGTTTGAACTCGATCAAGCGGGTAACACCCGCGTTCTCGATCAGCACATCCCCTAAAGGTCGGTCCATGGGGGATTGCTGCAGCAGATTTACGCACATGGGGCGCACCTCTCCGCCGGTCAGTTGCCCCACGATCAAGCCCAAACTGTAAAGAAAGTTTCCTATGACAATGTTTTCGTACGGGTCCATAGAGTCTGCACATCCGTGGAGGTCTGATTGGAACAAACGACGGCACAACTGATTAACGGCAGCACTTTTGTATTCTGTAGTTGAGACGGTGAGCCAATGAGAACTCTTCTAGCCTTTGCACTTCGATAGATCAAATTCCAAGCACGGTTTGTCGCATAAGTGGCAAGGCTTGAATGACCGCATAGCAGCCCTGTCTTAAAGGAAGCTTCGGGTCGATAGCAGACGAAGTCGAGGCCACGCTAGCTTCTGGTCGACGTGGTGCGCGATTGATCTGTCCACCGTGAAAAAGGCGAGCTTTGGCATAAATATCTGCACTCCGAAGACGTGGAGTCCGGAAAAGGCGAACTTTGGTCGAACAACAATCTTCGCCGTTCCCCTATGGAAAAAAGGCGAACTTTATTTCGACCGCTCAAACCCTGAGTGACAGGAGTGACTGACGCCCGATGCCCGGGCGAGTTCAGCGCATACCCTCCTCCGGCGCAGGATCCGCGTGCGTCATGGACCGCCGCCGCCCCGGCCGCGAACCGCTTGCCTATCATGGGCAGTCCGCGTCTGCGAACATGCGCGCCAGCGCCAGGAATTCGGCGGGCCGGACCCTGGCGACGTCGCCGCCGCCGGGCTTCACGTCCCGCTTGTGGGCGATGACCATCCGGCGTCCGGGCACCACGAGAATGAACTGGCCGTAGTAGCCCCACGCCATGTAGGCGCCGGCCAGCGGCGAGGAAGGCGGCTCGTCCAGCACCCACCAGAGCAACCCGTAGTCCAGGCCCCGCTCCGCGGTGCGCGGCGGGTGCATCTGCGCGGCCGGCGTGACGGGCCGCAGCATCGCGTCGACCCAGTCTTGCGGAATGAGCTGCTGCCCGTCCCAGCGCCCTTGCTGAAGCATGAGCTGGCCCAGGCGGCTCATGTCGCGCGTGGACAGCAGAAAGTGGTAGGCCGGGTGCACCGAACGCGACGCGTTGGGATGCTTGTGCTGGCTCGACAGCTTGAAGTCTTCCATGTGCAACGGAACCGCGATGTCGCGCGCGAACGCCTCGTAGATGTCCTGGCCCGTCGCCATCTCGAAAGCGGTGCCCGCCGCATTGAAGTCCCAGTTGTTGTAGAGGAAGTAGCTGCCGGGTTCCTGCGAGCCGCGCGGCGGCGCATGGTCGGCATCGTCGCCGGGATTGGCGGCCGCGTGGTACACGCCCGAGCGCGACGCCAGCAGGTCCCGCACTCGCGCCCGTCGCTCGATGGGCAGCAGGCCGCCGGTGTCGTCGATGCCCAGTTCGCCGAGCGTGCGGTCCAGGTCGATCACGCCGCTGTCGACATAGCGTCCATACAGCATCGCCAGAATGCTCTTGCGCACCGAATACACGATGCTCGGCCTGTCGAGCGCGCCGTAGCCGAACAACTGCTTGCCATCGACCACCACCATCATCGAGGTCGTGGGCAGGGCCTGCAAGCGCTGGCGCGCGGCGGCGATGGTCTGCCGGCAAACCGCGCCCAGTCCGGCTTGCGGATGCACGCCCCACGTGCCCTGTTCCGGCGCGCGCGCCAGATCGACGTCATTCCGCGCCCAGGAGCAGGCTCCGGTCATGGCCGTCAGCACCAGGGCCCCGATGGCGCTGGCCCATCGATAGCGCGCCTTCATCGGGCTGCGTCCAACCGTGATTCAAGCCCGGCGGGCTGGTCATGACATGCCTCCGGGTGCGGCCTGTTGGGCAACCTGCTTGTTTGCATCTCGATTCTCCGATCCCTTGAACATGAACGGCCGTTCAACGCCGCCGATCCACCAGTTGCGGGGCCGAGGCAGCCCATGCAGCAACAGTAGGCGAGCATGTTCCAGGATAGCGGCGGCGTGTGGCCTTCGGCGACGGTAGTGCGCGCCACCCCACCAGGCCGCCAGACTGCGCCGTTGCCCCGAGCGGATTCAGCGCGCGCCCGCCTCCGGCGCCGGATCCATCATCGGCTGTCGCAGCGTCACGATGCACACCACGGCCGTCAGGATCGAAAGCACCGCCAATGCGCCAAAGATGTCCTGGAACGCGGCGGTATACGCGCGATGCGCGTATTCGACCACCGTGGCTTGCATGGTCCCGCCAGCGGCAGGCAAGCCGTGTCCGGCGCCGGCTCCGATCTGGCTGGCGATGACCGTGGCGCCTTGCGGCAGCACAAGCGCGTCGGCCAGGGCCGCCGCCTCCAGCTTCAGCGCGGTCAGGCCGATCAGCACCGCGCCTATGGCGGCAATGGCGATGGCTTCCCCCGCCACGCGCATGGTGGTGAAGATGCCTGCCGCCATGCCCGCGCGCTCCTTGGGCACCACGCTGACCGACAGGGCATCCATCAAGCCCCAGGGCAGGCCATTGCCGATGCCGATCAGCAGCATCGGAATCGCCATCGACCACAGGCCGCCATCCGGCGACAGGCGCATCAAGGCCCAGGAGCCGAGCGCCGAAATGAGAAAGCCGATGCCCGACAGCAGGCCGGGCGAGACGTGTTGCGCGATGCGTCCGGCCAGCAGCGGCACCACCAGCATCGGCGCGGTCAGCGGCAGGATGGCCAGGCCGGCCGTGAACGCGTCGCGCCCCTGGATGACGATGAACCAGATCGGCAGATAGACGATCAGGGCGATGAAGCTGAAGCCCGTCGCCACGGGCAGCAACTGCACGCCGATGAAACGCGGGTAGCGGAACAGGGACAATTCCAGCATGGGCCGCGGACGCCGCGACTCCACGGCGACGAAAGCAGCCAGCAGGACCGCCGTGCCGACCAGCAGCGACAGCACCCTCGGGCTGGTCCAGCCGTCTTGCGGACCGCGCACGATGCCGAACGTCAGCGCCACCAGCGCGGCCGTGAACAGCAGCGTGCCCGGCCAGTCGATGCCTTGCGCCGCCGGGTCGCGCGATTCCCTGATCCGGCGCGTCCCCAGCAGCAGGATCAAGACCGCGATCAGCGCGATGGCGAAGTACAGCGCGCGCCAGCCCAGGCGCTCGATCAGGAACCCGGACGCCATCGGTCCGAATGCAAGGCCGACGCCGAATGCGGTCCCCAGGAAACTGAACGCCCGCGTGCGTTGCGCGCCCTCGAACTCCTGCGCCAGCAGCGAGGTCGCCGAGGTCAGCACCAGGGCGCCGCCCAGGCCTTCGACGGCGCGCAGCAGATTGAGCAGCAGCAGGTTGGGGCTCAGGCCGATCAGCAGGGACGTGACGATGAATGTCCAGAGCCCCGCCACGAAGCAACGCTTGCGGCCGATCTGGTCGCCGATCGCGCCCGCCGCCATGACGCAGCCGCCGAAGGCGATGGCATAGGCGTTGACGATCCAGCCCAGGGCGGACTGATCGCCGCCCAGGTCGCGCCCGACCGCCGGCGTGGATATCGCCGGGCCGGTGAATACCAGGGGGATGATGATCGCGGACACGCAGATCGCCGCCAGCACCTTGTACCGGTCGTCCACGGCGGCCGGGGTATGGGTCTTTTCCATCACAGCTCCGATGCGCCCTCCGTCCGCGCCGGGTGCGCCGGGAGCCGAGGGCATTGATGAATGCCCACAGACTAATTAATTCATCAAACGAAGTTAATATGGCTGGATTACATATCACTTCTGCAAAATATGAAGATATGAACGGCACCGAGTTCGAGCAGGTCACGGCTTTCCTGGCCGCCGTCGAGCATGGCGGCTTCACCGCGGCCGGCCTGGCGCTGGGGCGCGATGGCTCCATCCTCTCGCGCCGCGTCACGGCGCTTGAAAAGCGCCTGGGCCTGCGCCTGATGGAGCGGACCACGCGGCGGCTGGCCTTGACGGAAGCGGGCGAGACCTTTCATCAGCGCATGCGCGGCGCCCTGTCCGCCTTGCAGGAGATCGAGCAGGACACCGCGGCCACGGCCGCCAGCGTGCGCGGCACGCTGCGCATCGCCCTGCCCGCGACCTTCGGGCGGATGTGGGTCGCGCCCATCCTGCCCGCCTTCCTGGCCGCCCATCCCGACGTGATCGTGGAAGCGGCCTTCGAGGACCGCTATGTCGATCTGGTGGCGGAGTCCTTCGACGTGGCGATCCGCATCGGCACATTGACCGACAGCAGGCTGGTGGCGCGCAGGCTCGCGCCCTCGCGGCGCATGCTGTGCGCCGCGCCCGCCTATCTGCAGGCGCGCGGCCGGCCGGCCCAGCCGGCCGATCTGGCCCGGCATGCCTGCCTGGGTTTCTCCCGCCTGGCCTCGCATCCGCTTTGGCATCTGCGTGAGGACGACAAGGTCACCTCCGTTCGCATCAGCGGCCCGCTGGTCACCGACGATGCGCACAGCCTGGTGCAGGCCGCCGTTGCCGGCGCGGGCATCGCCATGGTGTCCGACTGGCTGGCCGGCCCCGAACTGTGCAGCGGCAAGCTGGTGCCGGTGCTGCCCGAACATCCCGTGCAAGACAGCGAGGCGATTTACCTGGTGCATCCTTCCGCGCGCCTGGTTCCGGCCAAGACGCGGGCATACGCCGACTGGATCTCGGCGGCGCTGGGCGCCAGGCCGTGGCGGCATCCTGGATCCACGCCGCCATGACGTATTGCCGGCAAGCGCCCCATGCCCACATGAAACAATCTCGGCACAGGGTCGCCGCGGTGTCCATTGCCGCAATGTGGCCGTGGTGCCTGGCCTTGAAACCCAGGCATCCCGCATGAATTCCGGCAGCCCGGCTGGCGCCGTCGCGGGAATGCCGGACGGCCTGGTCGCCCATCCCCCCCGCGCGCCCCGGGCGATCGAGGGCCTGCCGATGAAGCGAAGGGCGGCGGAGGTGGCGCGTCAAGCCACGGCCCGCTCCGTTCCCATCCGAAACCAGCACAACGCGCTGGCCGCCAGCAACAGCGCCACCGCGATGCCGATCGACAGATGCATGCCGCGCATGAAGGCCTGCGGCTCGGTATCCCGAAGCAAATAACCAAAGACCGCCACGCCCAGCATGCCGCCGACCTGCCGCGCGGAATTGAGCACGCCCGAGGCAATGCCCGCCCGGGAGGCGTCCACCGATGACAGCGTGGCGTTGGTCATGGTCGGCACCATCAGGGCGATGCCGCTGGCCGCCATCAGCATCGGCACGACCAGCAGCCAATAGCTGCCGTCCACGCTGACCGGCATCAGCAAGCCATAGCCGACCGCCGCCAGGGCCAGCCCCAGGACCATCAGCACGCGGGCGCCCAGGCGCGTGATCAGGCGTCCCGCCAGCACATTGACGGCCATCAGCACGATGGTCATGGGCAGGAAGGCCAATCCCGTCAGTTGCGGCGAGAGCTGCTGTTGCACCTGGAAGAACAGGCTGAACACGAAGATCAAGCCGTAGTAGGCGAAGTTCACGATCACGCCAGCCAGGGAGGCCACCGCGAAAGTCGAGACCTTGAACAATTCCAGAGGCAGCATGGGCGAGCGCCCGCGAGCCTCGATCCAGATGAAGCCCAGGATGGTGGCGGCCGCCGCCCACAAGCCGCCTTGCACCAGGCCGTGCGTCCAGCCGAGCCGGGCGGCTTCGGTCAGGGCCATGGTAAGCGCGGCCAATGCCAGGATGGCCGCGCCCTGCCCCGCCCAGTCCAGGCCGCGCCGACGAGCCCCGCCATGCGCCGCCACGTGACGCAGCGTCAGATGGATTCCGATCAGGCCGATGGGCAGGTTGATGAGAAAAATGCTGCGCCAGCCCATATGCGTCACCAGCATTCCGCCCAGCACCGGGCCGGCGGCCAGCGACACGCCGCCAAATGCACCCCACCAGCCCACCGCGCGGCTGCGCTGCTCGCGATCGGGAAAGGCCTGCTGCAACATGGCCAGCGAGTTCGGCACCAGCAATGCCGCCCCCAGTCCTTGGACCAAGCGGGCGGCGATCAGCATCCCCAGGCTGCCGCTCAGGCCGCACGCGGCCGAGGCCACGGTGAACACCAGGAAGCCCGCCAGGAAGATGCGCCGCGCGCCCAGCCGGTCCCCGAGCGCGCCGCTGGTGAGCAGCAGCGCGGCGAAGACCAGCGTGTAGGCATTGATGACCCATTGCAGGCCGGCCACGTCGGTGGCGAATTCCTGTCGCAACGCGTCCAGCGCGACGTTGACGACGCTGACATCCAGCAAGACAACCACGAAGCCAAGCGCGGCCGCCGCCAACGTGCCGCGCGCCGAAGTCGAGGGTAAAGACATGAAGTGCATCCTATGAAACCGATGGGCTGTCATGTTGGAGCCAGGCCATATGCGCGTAAATTCCCTAAAATTGCAATCGACACTGGAGAAAACGCACAGATGTTCGATTGGGAGAACCTACGTCATTTCCTGGCGGTCGCCCGCGAGGGCACCTTGTCGGGCGCCGCCCGCTCGCTGAAGGTGGACCACGCCACCGTCAGCCGTCGTCTGGCCGCGCTGGAAGCCGAGTTGCAGGCGCCCCTGGTCGAGCGCCTGCCCCGCTCGTGCCGCCTGACGCCCCTGGGCCTGCGGCTCCACGAGCAAGCCCAGGCCATGGAAACATCGGCGTTTGCCTTGGAGCGGCTGGCGCGGGCCAGCCAGGAACCGATGGCGGGCAAGGTGACGCTCAGTGCGCCGCCGGTGCTGGTGACGCACTTGCTGGCGAGACGGCTGGCGGATTTTCGCCGCGCGCATCCGGCGATCCAGCTGTCCGTGTCGGCCCAGGCGCAGCAGGTATCGCTCAATCGGCGCGAGGCCGATGTCGCGCTGCGGCTGGTGCGGCCGCGAGAGTCCAGCTACCTGGTTCGCAAGCTTGGCCAGATGCCTTTCGCGCTCTATGCCAGCTCGGACTACGCGGCCTTGCGGCAGCCCGACAGCTGGACCTTCATCGCCTATGACGCTCAGTTTTCCGACATGCCGCAACAGCGCTGGCTGCTGGACATCGCCGGCCAGCGGGCCATCAGCTGCGAGTTGAGCGATATCAGCAGCCACCTGGCGGCGGCGCGCGCCGGAGCCGGCGTCGCCGGCCTGCCCTGCTTTCTTGGCGATCACTGCCCCGAGCTGCTGCGGCTGGATCACGGCGGGCCCGCGTTCTCGCGCGACATCTGGCTGGTGGTGCATCGCGACCTGCGCCGCTCCGCGCCCGTGCGGGCCGTCCTGGACTTTGTCGCCGATACCGTCGCGGCGCAATCAGGCTTCAGCCTTGCACGCCCCTGGCCCGGCATTGGCAACGCGCCGCCATGAACCGCCCCGGCCGGGCGCAGGGCGAGTC
>NZ_JCBANG010000100.1:0-21252 GCF_059760905.1 Achromobacter sp. 1011811831 | reverse complement strand
GCCGTCGCGGCCGCGCGGCGCCTCAGCCGCTTACTCGTAGGCCTTGGGGTCACCCGAATCGGTCGGGTTGGCGAGCGCGCGCTTGAAGGCGTCGCTCATGGGGTACTTGAGGTTGATCTGCTTGGGCGGGATCGGCGAATTGAAGTACTTCTCGTACAGCGCCGCGACCTTGCCGTTCTTGATCATGTCCAGCACGGCGCCGTCCACCACCTTCTTGAAGGCCGGGTCGTCCTTGGGCTGCATGATGCCGTAGGGCGCCAGCTCATAGCCCTTGGTGCCGATCACGAAGGCGGCGGGATCCTTGGACGAGGCCACCGAGCCGTAGGCCAGGCCGTCGTCGTTCATCGTGCCCGCGACGCGACCGGATTCGACCATCAGGAAGGTCTCGCCGGTGTCCTTGGCCGGGACGATGGTGATGCCCAGGTTGCCCTGCGCGTTCAATTGGGAAGCCAGCTTGAACGTCTGGCCGCCGGCCTGCGCCGCGATCGACTTGCCCTTGAAGGTGGCCAGGTTGTTCGGGTCGACGCCGCCGTCCTTGCGCGCCACCACCACGACCTGGGCCACGAAGGTGGTCGGGGCGAAGGAGACGAACTTGTGCCGGTCTTCCTTATTGGTAGTGTTGCCGCATTCCAGGTCGATGGTGCCGTTGGCCAGCAGCGGGATCCGGGTGGCCGAGGTGGTCGGGTTGTAGCGCACTTCCAGCTTGGGCAGCTTGAGCGCTTCCTTCACGTACTGGGCGACCTGCTGGCAGATTTCCACCGTGTAGCCGATCGGCTTCTGGTTGCCGTCCAGGTAGGCGAAGGGGACCGAGGTTTCCGGGTGGCCCAGCGTGATCACGCCGGTTTCACGGATCTTGTCCAGCCGGCTGGGGCCTTCGGCGTGGGCGGTGGCGGCGGCAGCGGCCGACAGCGCGGCGATGGAGAGCGCGGCAAATGCTTTCATCTTATTCCCTTGGCGCCGGACCGCCGGCGCTTGCATATGATTCCGATCAGCGGCACCGCACCCGCCGGCAACCGCCTCGTCCCGCGATGAGCCCCGCGGCTGGCGAAAAGTATCAACTAGCGTTATGGTTTTATCCAGTTCCAATCGGGTATTCCTCTATACGGATTTGATATGGCCATTCCACGAATGGGCTTGCGACACATCGAGGCATTCCGAGCCGTCATGATGACCGGCTCCATGACTGCCGCCGCGCGGCGGGTCCACACCTCGCAGCCGCACGTTAGCCGCTTAATCGCGCAATTGGAAGCGATCACCCAGTTTCCCTTGTTCGACCGCAACGGCAGCCGGCTGACGCCGACCCAGGACGGGTCGCGCTTCTTTCAGGAGGTGGAAAAGACCTTCATCGGACTGGCCGGCCTGGAGTCCGCCGCCGCCAGCATCCGCTCGTTCAGCGCCAGCCGCCTGAGCGTGGCGGCCATGCCGCGCCTGGCCGGCGGGCTGCTGGCCCGCATCGTGGCCGCCTTCAAGACCGAATACCCGGACGTGATGGTGTCGATCCATTCGGGCAGCGCCAGCGCCGTGCACAACTGGATCAGCTCGGGCTTCTGCGACACCGGGCTAGCGATGCTGTCGGGCGAGGCGCCCGGCATCCAGGTCGAGCCGGTCATGACCATGAATTGCGTGGCGGTGCTGCCCAAGGGGCACCGGCTGACCAAGCTGAAAAAGCTCAAGCCGGCCGACTTCGCCGGCGAGCCCTTCATTTCCTTTCCCAGCAGCACGCCGCTGCGCGAACGCATCGACGCGGTGTTCAAGGCCGCCAAGGTCGAGCGCCAGACCGTGGCCGAGGCCAGCCTGGGCTCATCGGTCTGCGCGCTGGTGGGCGCGGGGCTGGGCGTGGCCCTGATCAACCCGCTGGCCGCCCACGAGGAATACGAGGCCAACGGCGTGGAAGTGCGCCCCTTCACCCCGGCGGTGGCGGTGACGGTGGCGCTGCTCTATCCGCCGTACCACACCCGCACCCGGCTGGTCAGCGTGTTCTCGCGCTATGCGCACCAGTTGATGCAGGAGGAAATGGGGGAGTTGAAGGCGCGGCCGGGGCGTTGAGCGGGCCGCCATCGGCGCCAGCGCGCAACACGCGGCCGGCCCGGGATCGAATGCGCGGCCTCAGCCGGCCTCGGACAGCGCCGCCGGTCGCGGCGTCAGCGGATTGTGTTCCAGGTATTCCTGGGCGCGGCCGTCCCGCTTGATCTGGTCCCATTGCTCGCGCGTCAGCTGCGGCATCTGGAAGTCGGCCTGCGGGCGGCAGTACCAGCCCGGGTTGTGCAGCCGGGCCAGCAGGTCCATGCGCGAGCCGTCCAGGTACAGGCGTTCCGGGTCGGACACCACATCGTCGCGGGCGTGCATGGCGGCGACCTCGGCGATCACCAGGCTGCGTCCGTCGATGCGCAGCAGCTGGTGCAGCCGGCATTCGAACGACACCGGCGACTGCGCCACCCGGGGCACCGAGACGCGCTCGCCGGGCGTCAGCAGCAGCCCGGCTTCCTGCGCCTCGTCCACCCCGTGCGGGAAATCCACCGCCGTCACGTTCATGCGCGAGGCCAGCGCGGACGACACCAGGTTGACCGTGAATTCGCCGCGTTCCGCGATATTGCGCGCCGTGTCCTTCGGCGCGCCGTCGCGCACGCCGATGCCCACGCAGATCAGCGGCGGATCGCCGGACATCAGGTTGAAGAAGGAGAAGGGCGCCACATTGGTCGTGCCGCGCGCATCGCGCGACACGATCCAGGCGATGGGGCGCGGCACGATGGCCGCGGTCAGCAGCTTGTAGCGCGCCGGCCCCGGCAGCGTTTCCAGATCAATGAACATGTCGATCAGCCCTTGCCCTCGGTCGGCGTGGCGCCGGTGGCGGCCTTGGCGTCGGCGAAGGCGCGGTCGCTGCGCTTGCAGCGGCAGCGGCCGATCTGGTGCAGCTCGATCAGGTTGCCGACCGGATCGCGCAGGAACAGCTGCATCAGCTCGGGCGCGGCCACGTTGTCCAGCTTCCAGTAGTCCACGCCCAGGCGCCGCAGCTCCTGTTCGGACGCGGCGATGTCGCGCACCGCCAGCGCCACGTGGTTTTCCACCGGGTCGCGGCCCGGGCCCTGGGAATAAGGCGACGGACCATCGCTGCCCAGCAGATGGATCTGACAGTCATTGCCCATGTCCAGGAAATAGCCCGCGATGCCGGGGATCTGCCAGCGGCCCTGGTCCGTATCCAGGCCCAGCACATCGCCGTAGAACGCGCCCATCGCCTCGACCTTGCCCAGGGGCATGCGCACCGCATGATGGTGCAGTTCCAGCACTTCCAGCGCCATATCTCTCTCCTTCCTCTTATAGAGCGGGCGCCCATGCGCCGACCAGGCGCAAATGTTGGGCTCGCATTTGCCTGCGGGGAATGCCGTACTGGTAAATCGACGATTGCATTAAGCGTAACGGTCATGTCCGCGCCAGCGCGGTATGCTTGCGCGCATGAAACCGCTGGACCTCAACCTGCTCGTCACCCTGGACGTCCTGATCCAGGAAGGCAGCGTCGTCGGCGCCGCGCGCCGGCTCAACCTCAGCACGCCCGCCATGAGCCGCAGCCTGGCTCGCATACGCGAGGCGGTGGGCGACCCGGTGCTGGTGCGCTCCGGACGCGGGCTGGCGCCCACGCCGCGCGCGCTGGCCCTGCGCGAACAAGTGCGCAACGTGGTCGAACAGGCCCAGGCCGTGCTGGGCGCCTTCGGCCAGGACGTGAACCTGGCCACGCTGGAACGCGTCTTCACGCTGCGCGCCAACGATGTCTTCGTCGGCGGCTTCGGCGGCCGGCTGCGCGAGCACCTGCGCCGCTATGCCCCGCGCACCACGCTGCGCTTCGTCTCGGAAGGCGAGCACGATTCGGGCGCGCTGGACGACGACGCCGACCTGTACATCGGCTCCGTGCAAAAGTTCGGCGCCGACATCAAGGTGCAGACGCTGTTCACGACGCACTTCCACGGCCTGGCCCGCAGCGGGCACGCAATCTTCCACGGCGCCGTCACGCCGCGCCGTTTCGCCGCCTACGAACACATCGGCGTGTCGCGACGCGGCCGCAGCCACGGCCCGATCGACGAAGCGCTGGCCGAGCAGGGCCTGAGCCGCCACGTCGCGCTGATCACGCCCACGTTCTACGCGGCCATCTTCGCGCTGGCCGACTCCGACCTGATCCTGCCCGCCATGCCCGGGCACCTGCTGCCCGGCGTCAAGCGCCTGGGCCTGGACCTGCGCGCCTTCGACGTGCCCATCGACATGCCCGCCGTCACCGTGGTGCAGGCCTGGCCGCCGCGCCTGGACAGCGACCCGGCGCACCGCTGGCTGCGGCAGACCATCAAGCAGGTCTGCAGCGACGCCTCGGAAGCGGCGGACGCCGCGCCGTGACGGCGCCGCGGCCATCCCAGGCTTCCCCGCCGGCGAGCGACGCCATGACCCTGATCGACCGCTATCTGCCGCGCTACCAGTTCCATGAGCACCACAGCCGCCCGCTGGCCGCGACACCGGCGCGCGCCATGGCCGCCGTGCAGGCCTACCGCCCCGAGCAGGACCCGTTCTTTCGCCGCGCGATCGCCTTGCGCGAACTGCCGGTGCGCGCGTTCAACCAGCTCCGCGCGCGGCCGACCCCGACGCGTCCGCCGTTCGGCCTGGACGACTTCACGCTGCTCGACCGCGACGGCGACCGGGAACTGGCGTATGGCCTGATCGGCCGCTTCTGGCGCGCCGGTTATGACCTCATACCCTGCGCCGACGGCCCGGCCTTCCTGGCCTGCCAGGACAGCGGCGCGGCCAGACTGGTCATCAACTTCGCCATCGCTCCGCAGCCGGACGGCCAACTGCTGCTGTCCACCGAAACCCGCGTGTACTGCCCCGACCGCGCCAGCCTGCTGCGCTTCGCGCCGTACTGGGCGCTGATACGCCCGGTCAGCGGCTGGATCCGCCGGCGCATGCTGGCGGGGATCGCGCAGGGCGCGCAAGCGCGGCCGCAAGACTGACATCCATCGGCGCACGGCCATCGGCAACGCGCGCCGGCGCCACGCCCGCCCGGATACGCAGCCGGCCGTACCGCGCGCCCTCATCCTTCCCCCTTTCGCATCGCGCCCACAAGCGCCGCCCGCCGCTGCGCGCCGGCGCGAAACGCCTTTCCGTCGCGCGCAAACCCCTCTTCCAACTTCGCGCCGCTCCTGTATACTGCCTCGAAAATTGTTCAACAATCCTGGCCGGCCCGGCCGGGCACACAGGAGGCAGGCCATGTCGAATTACCCCGCCGCATATCAGGTGAGCAAAGGCTCCATCCTGAACGTGGACAAGGCGTTCTACCGTTCCCTGATCGCCGATCCGGCGCAGCGCCGGCTGGTCGAATCGCACGTGGTGCCGATCCGCAGCGGCTTCGCCTGGAAGGTGCCGGCCGGCCATGTGTTCCGCATCGTCACGCTGGAAGGCCCGCAGGTGGCGGACTTCAACATGTGGAACCTGCACAACCCGCGCGAACGCATGTGGGCCTCGCGCACGCGCCAGCTGCAGCAAGCCCACGTCAGCACCCATGACCGGCTCTGGTCGACGCTGCCCTACCTGCGCCCCATGGCCACCATCACCGAGGACACGCTGGCCAGCTACGGCGTCGACAGTGACGGCGGCCGCGTGCACGACCTGCTGGGCACGCGCTGCGACCCCTACGTGAACAAGCTGCTGACGGGCGAGGACTTCCATTTCCATTGCCACTCGAACCTGACGCGCGCCGTGGCGCCGCACGGCCTGACCGAGCTGGACGTGCACGACGTGCTCAACGTGTTCCAGGTCACCGGCCTGAACGACGACGACAAATACTTCATGAAGGCCTGCCCGGCCCAGCCCGGCGACTACCTGGAGATGTTCGCCGAGATCGATCTGCTGTGCGCGCTGTCCACCTGCCCCGGCGGCGACCTGTCGGTGCCGATGTGGGGCCCCGAGGCGCGCGATCCCATCGACGTGTGCCGGCCGCTGGGCGTCGAGGTCTACGCGCTGGATCCGGCGCTGCTGCAAGGCTGGACATCGCCCGGAGTTTCACCGTATAAGGGCGTCCACGGCCTGCATCCCGAAAAGGTCGAGTGGAAATAACGACAGCGGGCGCCGCGCACAGCGGCGCCCGGCCAGAGGAGCCAAGCAACATGCCTGCCGAACGCGGCCAGCGCCCCAGCGGCGACAGCGGGATCTCGATCGCGGAACGCATCAGCCACCAGCTGCGCGACGACATCATGGGCGGCAAGCTGCCGCCGGGCACGCAGCTGGTCGAGGTCGACCTGGCCGCCGCCTATGGCGCGTCACGCAACACCATCCGCGAAGTGCTGCACCAGCTGGGCCGTGAAGGCTTGGCCACCTTCGTGCGCCACAAGGGCGTGATCGTGCGCCGCATGGAACGCAAGGACCTACGCGAGATCTATGCCGCCCGCCGCGCGCTGGAAATGCAGGCCATCAGCGGCGACCTGCCGTTGCAGCCCGCGCTGCTGGACAAGATGCTGACCACCATCGACGCCGCCGACCGCGCGCTGGCCAAGCGCAACTGGCGCAACGTCGGCACGCTGAGCCTGCAGGTGCACCAACACATCGTGGCGCAGCTGGGCAGCCGGCTGCTGAACGAATACTTCCTGACGCTCTGTGCACAGCTGCGCCTGGTGTTCGCATCCGAAATCGATGAAAGCCTGATCCAGACCGCCGACTGGATCGAGCGCGAGCGGCAGATCCACGGCCTGCTGGTGAAGAACCGCCGCGCCGAGGCCGCCGAGGCCATGGCCGCCTACCTGGACGATTCCGAACGCACCCTGACCGGGGTGCTGACGCGGCTGAAGAACCAGCAGGCGAAGTAGCGCGGGACGGCGATGGGGCGCGTGACGGCCGCGCCAACGCGGCGCGCCTCGCCACGCGCGCCACGCGTTTGAACTCAGCGATCCAACGACATGACGGCGCCCCGAGGGGCGCCGTTGCCTGTCTTGCTCAGGCTTCGGCGTAGCTGCCGTCGGCGCGGTGCGTCTCGGTGCCGCTCAGCGGCGGATTGAACACGCACACCAGCCGCAGGTCGCCCTTGGTGGCGCGCAGCACGTGCTGGTCGTTGAGATTCAACGCGTACAGCGTGCCCGGCCGGATCGGGTGGCGTTCGCCGCTGGCCACGTCCAGCACCTCGCCTTCGCCCTCCATGCAGTAATTGGCCTCGTAGTGGTGCTTGTAGTGCAGGTGCAGCTCGGCGCCTTCGAAGACGCGGGTTTCATGCACCGAGTAGCCGATGCCGTCGCGCTTGACGATCATGCGGCGGCTTTCCCAGCCGGGGCCTCGGGCGTGGCGTTCGGTGTCGGTAAGATCCTGGCTGTGTATGACGATCATGGCGGGTTCCGATAGGGGATGGCAGGGGAATACTCTGGTCGGACATGCACGCATGGCGCGGGGCTTGCATGCCGGGCCGGCGCCGGGCCGCCGGGCGCCCGCGTCGGGCGGAATCAAGGCCTGTTCAACACGCGCTCCATCGCCACGGCCAGCTCCAGCACGCGGCGGTCATCGCCGCCGCGCCCCGTCAGCATCAGACCGATGGACTGGCGCGCGCGCTGGTCGCCGGACAGCGACACGCTGGGCAGGTCGAGACGATTGGCGAATTCGGTCAGGCTGAAGGCGCGCGCATTGGTCTGCAGATAAGCGTCGTCCGCTTCCAGGCTGGCGACGGCCGGCGGCAGCATGGGCACGGTGGGCGTCAGCACGCCCGCCGCCTCGCCCAGCGCCTGCTGGTAACAACAGCGCAATTCGCGCAGCCGCGCCAGCGCGCTGGCGTAGGCGTGCGCCGGCACCTGTGCGCCCAGCAGCATGCGCGGCCCGACGCGCGGATCGTAGTCCTCGCCGCTGCGGGCCAGCCTTGCTCGATGCAGCATATAGGCCTCGGCGGCGATGATGCCGCCTTCGCGCGCGGCCTGGGCCGCTTGCGTCAGCCAGGGCAGGGGCTGGCGCCGCAGCGTGAAGCCGGCGGCGCGCAGGCGTTCCGTCCAGGCCTCGAAGGCCTGCCGCACGGGCGCGTCCAGGATGTCCAGCAGGTCTTCGGGCAGCACCAGCATCGGATAGCCTGCGCCCGCAAGCCGCGCGTCGTCGTCTGCACTGGCGCCTGCCACCTCCGCCACGCCCGACGCGTGCCGGTGCGGAATCGGACGCGCCATGCCTTCAGGTTCAGGGTCATTCACCAAGGCGCGATCCACCCGCAGACAAGCGGCGGCGTCCGGCGCCAGGATGCCCGGCACGTCGAAGCTGGGCGACAGATAGGCCATGCCGGCATCGGGATAGCGTCCACGGCTGGGCTTGAAGCCCGCCACGCCGCAGAACGCCGCCGGGATGCGGGCCGAGCCGCTTGTGTCCGACCCCAGCGCCAGCGTCGCCAAGCCCAGCGCCACGGCCACCGCGCCGCCGCTGCTGGAGCCGCCTGCCACGCGCGGCGCATCGGCCATCAGCGGCGTGAGCGGCGTGCCATGCCAGCGGTTCAGGCCCAGCGCGCCGTAGGCGAATTCGGTCATGTTGTTCTGCGCCAGCAGCGTCGCGCCGGCATAGCGCAGCGCCTGCACGATGGCCGCGTCGCGCAGGGCCGGCGGCTCGCCGGCCAGCACGCGCGAACCCGCGTGCGTGACCCAACCCGCCACGTCGAAGCAGGCTTTCACGCCCAGCGTCGCGCCCGCCAGGGGCGGCGGCGCGACGCCGGCGCACAGCAAGGCATCGCGCGCCCGGGCCTCGGCCAGCGCCGCATGATCGCGGCGCGCCAGCAGCGCCAGCCGCGCCGCTTCGGGATGCGCCGCCGCGTTCGACAGGGCGCGCGCGACCGAGGCGGCGTGCAGATCGGTCGGCACGGCTCGCGTGCCTGCACAGGACGCGTCAGCCTGCGACATGGACATGGCTCAGGAAATCCTTGACGCGGGCGTCGTCGCTGGCCAGCACCTCGGCGGGCGGCGCGTCCAGCAGCACGCGGCCGCTTTCCATGAACAGCACGCGGTCCGAAACCTTGAAGGCAAAGCTCATTTCGTGCGTAACGATGAGCATGGTCATGCCCTCGCGCGCCAGCGTCTCGACCACCTTCAGCACTTCGGCCACCAGCTCGGGATCGAGCGCCGACGTGGGCTCGTCGAACAGCATGATCGATGGGCGCATCGCCAGCGCGCGGGCGATGGCCACGCGCTGCTGCTGTCCGCCCGATAGTTGGTGCGGATACTTGTGCGCGTGCTCCAGCATGCCGACCTTGTCCAGCAGCGCCAGCGCCTCGCAGCGCAGGTCCACGAACGCGCCGCGCCGGTGGTACTGCGGCGCCAGCATCACGTTCTGCAGCACGGTCTTGTGCGGGAACAGGTTGAAGCTCTGGAACACCATGCCGATATCCAGGATGCGCGCGCCCGGCGTCGAGCCGCGCGCCGAATCCAGGAAGGGCTGGCCATGCAGCAGCACGCGCCCGCCGTCCAGCGACTCCAGGCCGTTCAGGGTGCGGATCAAGGACGTCTTGCCCGAGCCCGACGGGCCGATGATGCTGATGACCTCGCCCGGCTTGACCACCAGGTCGATGCCCTTGAGCACCTCGTGGTCGCCGAAACGCTTGCGCGCGCCCTGGACCTGCAGGGCCTGTTCCGCGCCTTGCGCCGCCGGCGGCTGGGCGAAGTTGGCGCGCAACGCGTCGCGCGTGCGCTGATCCAGCGTCAGCGGCCGGGGCGTGCGGCGCAGGATGTTCAGGTGCGATTCGAGCCAGCCCAGCAGCTTGTCGAAGATGGTGACGATCAGCACGTAATAGAACGCCACCGCCAGCATGGTCTCGAACACCAGGAAGTTCTGCGTGTACAGCCGCTGGCCCACCAGCAGGATCTCGGCCAGCGAGATCACCGACACCAGCGAGGTCAGCTTGGCGATGGTGATGAATTCATTGCTCAGCGCCGGCAACGCGATGCGCAGCGCCTGCGGGATCACGATCATGCGCTGGATGCCGGCATAGCGGATGCCGAGCGCGCGGCCGGCCTCGATCTGGCCGCGCGGCACGCCCAGGATGCCGCCGCGATGGATCTCGGCGATGAAGGCGGTCTCGCTCAGCACCAGCGCCGTGAGGCCGGCGTAGAACGGATCGGACAGCACCGCGCCCGCCGCCGGGAACACCTGCGGCAGGTTGTAGATGAACACCAGCAGCACCAGCAGCGGCAGGCTGCGGAAGAACCAGATGTACAGTCCCGCCGCCTTGTTCAGTAGCGGATTGCGCGACTGCTTGCCCAGCGCCAGCACGAAGCCCGCGGCCACGCCCACGCACCAGGTGGCGATGCTGAGTTTCACCACCACCCAGCAGGCGTTCCAGAAATCCCGGTCCCACAACAGGCCCAGCGTGTAATCCCAATCGAAATGCATGTCGGCGGCTTCCCTGGCGCTGCGCGCTTACTGCTGCGGGCCGGCCAGCGCGGCCTGCACGTCGGCGTCCGTCGGCGCTTCCAGCCCATAGCGCGACAGCAGGGCGGCGTATTCACCGCTGGCGCGCGCCTCGCCCAGCGCCTTCTTGAGCTGCGCCTGCAGTTCCTGCGCGTCCTTGTTGAGACCCAGGCCGATCACCACCGGATACAGCAGAGCGGTCGAGCTGACCTTCACCGCGTTCTGCGTCTGCGACAGCATGCTGTGCGCCACGGCGGCGTCTTCCATCATCACGTCGGCCGCCTGCGAGCGCAGCGCCATCAGCGCCTCCGGCGCCGTCGGGAATTCCAGCACCTTGATCTCGCCCTGGCCCTTCGGCTGGCAGGTCTCGCGCGAGACCTTCTGCAGCTTGGGCGTCCAGGACGCGCCCTTGATCGAGGCCACGCGCTTGCCGCACAGCGCCTCGGGCCCCGTGGGCGCGTAGGCGCTGTTGGCCAGCACCAGCAGCGAGGAACCGGTCTTCAGGTAGGGCACGTAGTCGATCAGCTTGGCGCGCTCCGGCGTCACGTACAGCGCCGAGGCCACGGTATCGAAGCGGCGCGCGCGCATGCCCAGGATCAGGTCGGGAAAGCGCGTGTCGACGAACACGGGCTGCAACGACAGCTTGCCGGCCAGCAGGCGCGAGAAATCGGCGTCGAAGCCGGCGGGCTTGCCCGCGTCCAGGTAGGCGTAGGGCGGATAGGTAAGGTCGGAGCCGATGGTCAGGCTGTCGGCCTTGATGGTGGCGGCGGCGTGGGCCCAGGCGGATGCGGCGCAGAGCGCGGCGACGGTGACTATGCGGACGGCGCGCACGGCGCGGCCAGGCAGGCTGCTGGTGAAAACGGGCATGAGTTTCCCCTGTAGAACGTCTCGCAACCCGCGCCAGTGCGAGTTCGAGCTGGTTTTGCCGGGTGCCAGTCCGACTAAGATTGTTGAACAATTTTTAGCGATTCTGCGGCATCGGGGCAGGCAGGGGATATGGGTATTTTCCCTAGCGGGACACGAGGATCATCGTCGCGCCAGTCCCCATTCCCGGTAGCGGCGCGCCAACGCGCGCGCCGAAGGACACAGCACTTTCGGCAATTCACAGCGCGCGTATAGCTGCGCATAGCGCTTGCGGTTGGGCGGCGTCGCCACCGCGATGTGACGGATCATCGACCACTTCACGCTGTCGCGGCCGCCGTCGAGCGCGCCGCGCCGATCCCGTTCGAACCAGGTCCGGCGCGCGTAGCGCCACAGGCTCAAGGGCGTGGACAGGTCCAGCAGGATCAGACCCGTCGCACGCGCCAGGCGTTGCGGCAAACAAGAGGAATAGTTGCCGTCCATCACCCAGCGCTCGCCGGCGATGGCGGCGTCGTGCAGCGCCAGGAATTCCTCGGCGGGACGCGGCTGCCAGTCGGTATGCGGCAAATGGTAGAGACGGTCGAGGTGGATGGGCTCCAGGCCCTGTTTCGCCGCGATGGCATCGGCCAGCGTGGATTTGCCGCTGTTGGACGGGCCAAGGATGCAGATGCGCGGGCCTAGCGTGTCGAGGTTCATGGACGACGGGATGAGGAAAGAGCGACAGGCGGTCGCCGCCGGCCCGACGGCGCCATGATGCGCCGCGCGCGCCGTCGCGGTGCCGCTCATGCACCAAGATGGTTCAGGCGACGCGCCATGATAGCCCGCCCCATGCGGCGCAACGCCGCCTGGCCGCCTGGCACGGGTCTTGCTTGACTGGGATGCAGGCTTGTCCACAAGCGCCTGCCCATTTCCGACCAGGAGCCCGCATGTCCCGCAACACCGATCGCCTCGCGCCCCACACCTTCAACGCCTCCCGCCGCCGGCTGCTGCGCGGCGCCGCGCTGGGCGCCGCCACGCTGGCCGCGCCGGCGCTGGCGCGGGCGCAACCGGGCCCGGTCATCCGCATCGGCTACTGGCCGGTCGCGGCGGGCCTGCCGTTCTATGCCGCGATCGAGAAGGGCTACTTCAAGGAGGCCGGCCTGAACGTCGAAGCGCTCAAGTTCGCGGGCGCGCAGCAAGTCATGGAAGCCATGCTGGCGGGCCGCGCCGACGGCAGCGCCAACGGCACCGGCTCGGCCAACCTGGCCATCGGCGAGATCGCCTCGCCCGGCCTGTTCAAGATCTTCGCGTCCAACCCCAGCAACGCCAAGAACGTGCTGGACGAGTTCATCGTCGCGAAAGACAGTCCCATCCAATCCATCGCGGACCTCAAGGAGAAAAAGGTCGGTTCTGGACCCGGCATCCAGAATGCCACGCTGGCCAAGGCAGTGCTGGAGCGCGCCGGCGCAACCGGGGCGACGGTGGTCGAGCTGGCGATCAGCCAGCACGTGGCCGCCGTCGCCGCGGGCCAGCTGGATGCCTGCTACACGCTGGAGCCCACCGGCACCGTGGGCCGACTGAACGGCACCACCCGCGTGCTCGAAGCGGGCGTCATCGCCAAATACGTGCTGGGCGATCCGATGGCGCCCTGGTTCGGCGGCTCGGCCTCGCTGACCACCGCGTTCCTGAAAAAGCATCCCGAAGAAAGCCGGAAATTCATTGCCGCGTATGCCCGCGGCATCGAACTGATCCGCAACCAGCCGGACGAGGCGCGCCCGTACATGAAGGGTTACACCGCCATCGAGGGCCCCATGACCGAGGCGGTGCCGCTGGCCGCCTACACGCTCTACAACGAGTTCAGCCCCAGCGATATCCAATACTTCCAGAAGTTCTTCGACCTGTTCGCCGACAAGGGCATCTTCGCCCAGAAGGTCGACGTGGCCTCGATGCTGTACAAGGGCTGAGCCATGGACGCGATCACTTCGAGCCGCGCGGGCGCGGCGCAGGCCGCAGGCGCCCGCCACGCGGCCATCGCGGCGCCGGTTTCCCGCGCCCCGCGAACCTGGACCGCCGCGCGCCTGCTGCCGCTGATCGGCCCGCTGGCGCTGTACATCGTGTGGGACCTGGTGGTGCGGCTGCAGCTGGTCAGCCCGGTGCTGCTGCCCACGCCCGGCGCCACGCTGGTGGCGCTGGCCAAGGGCATGGCCGGCGGACCCTTGCTGGGCGACTTCCTCGCCTCGGTCAACCGGACGCTGCAGGCCTTCGTCATCGCCGGCGTGATCGGCGTGCCGCTGGGCGTTCTGCTGGGCAGCAACGAGAAAGCCTACCGCAGCGTCGAGTTCCTGGTGGACTTCTTCCGTTCGACGCCGTCGTCGGCACTGATCCCGCTGTTCCTGATGATCTTCGGCGTGACCGACATGAACAAGATCGCCATCGCGGCCTTCGCCGCGGTGCTAGTCATCCTGTTCAACAGCGCCTACGGCGTCATCAACGCGCGCAAACAGCGCGTGATGGCGGCGCGCGTCATGGGCGCCTCGCGCTGGCAGATCTTCAAGGACGTGCTGATCTGGGAAAGCCTGCAGCCGACCTTCGTGGGCCTGCGCAGCGGCGTGTCGATGGCGCTGGTCATCGTGATCGTGGCCGAGATGTTCATCGGCTCGGACAGCGGGCTGGGCAATCGCATCATCAACGCGCAGCAGGTGCTGAACGTGCGCGACATGTACGCCTCGATCCTGGCCGCCGGCGCGCTGGGCTATGTCCTGAACATTCTCTTCCTGCTCATGGAAAAGCGCGTCGTCCACTGGAGCGGCCGGTAATCATGTCCACCGTCATCAACCCCGCCATCGCGCCATCGCCCGCCCCCGCGCCCTTCGTGCCGGGGCCGGCCGGCACCCACATCACCATCCGCGGCCTGACCAAGTATTTCGCCGGCTGGCCGCTGTACGAGGACTTCAACCTCGACATTCCCAAGGGCAAGATCGTCTCGGTCTTCGGCCCCAACGGCTGCGGCAAGTCCACGCTGATCAACATGATCGCCGGCCTGATTCCCATCGATGCCGGCGAGATCCTGTTCGACGGCAAATCGCTGGCGCAGACCAAGATCGGCTATGTGTTCCAGAACTACCGCGAGGCCATGTTCCCGTGGCTGCGCACGATCGACAACATCGCCTATCCGCTGCGGCTCGAGGGACGCGACAAGGCCGAGGTCGACGCGCGGGTCGAGGAGCTGGTGGCTTCGTTCGACGTCAAGTTCGATCTCAAGCGCTACCCCTACGAGCTGTCCGGCGGACAGCAGCAGACCGCCTCGATCATGCGCGCGCTGGCGCCGGGACCCGAAGTGCTGTTCCTGGACGAGCCGTTCTCGGCGCTGGATTTCGAGATGACGCTGTTCATCCGCGAAAAGCTGCAGGAAGTCTTCATGCAGACGGGCACCACCATGCTGCTGGTCTCGCACGACCTGGAAGAAGCCGTCTACCTGGCCGATCAGGTGCTGCTGCTGACCAAGCGACCCACGCGCGTGGCCGAGATCCTGGACTACGGCGATGCCCGTCCGCGCACCGTCGAGACCCTGACCGAACCCAGCTTCATCGACATGAAGAAACTGAGCCTGGAAATCTTCCAGCGCGAAGTGCGCCGCTAGCGATACACGCCCCACAGGAGGAATCCGCCATGACCCAGGAAACCATCGATCAATACGTGCGCAGCGCGCTGGCGCTGGCCGGCTATGCCCTGCGCGAGCCGGCCACGGCCGAGGTGGCGCAGCAATTCGCGCGCATCCACGACATCGCCTCGACCTTCATCGACGAGGCCCTGCCGGTGGAACTGGAATCGGCCTCGGTGTTCCGCCCGTGAACAGCGTCGCCCTCGGCCTGGCGCGGCAGATCCGCGACGGCGAGCGCAGCGCGTCGACGGTGCTGGAGGCCACGCTGGCGCGCATCCGCGAGGCAGACCCACGCTACCACTGCTTCACCAGCATCACCGAGACCCGCGCCCGCCAGGAGGCCGCCGCCATCGACGCGCGGCGCGCCCGAGGCGAAGTCCTGCCGCCGCTGGCCGGCGTGCCCTATGCGGTCAAGAACCTGTTCGATACCGCGGACGAGGTCACGCTGGCCGGCGGCCGCGTCAACGCCGCCAACCCGCCCGCGCGGCGCGATGCCGTGCTGGTGGCGCGGCTGCGCGAGGCCGGCGCGGTGCTGGTGGGCGCGCTCAACATGGACGAGCACGCCTACGGCTTCACGACAGAGAACTCGCACTACGGCGCCTGCCGCAATCCGCACGACCCCGCCCGCATCGCCGGCGGCTCGTCGGGCGGCAGCGCCGCGGCGGTGGCCGGCGGCCTGGTGCCGCTGACGCTGGGCTCCGACACCAACGGCTCGATCCGCGTGCCTGCCTCGCTGTGCGGCGTGTTCGGCCTGAAGCCGACCTTCGGCCGCCTGCCGCGCACCGGCTCGTTCCCCTTTGTCGGCAGCCTTGACCATCTGGGCCCCTTCGCGGCCGACGCGACGGGCCTGGCCGCGGTCTACGACGCGCTGCAAGGCCCCGACGCCGGGGACGCAGCCTGCGCCCAGCATCCGGCCGAACCCACGCTGGCGGCGCTGGCCTCGGACCGCCCCTTGCGCGTGGCCGTGCTGGGCGGCTATTTCACCCACTGGGCCGGCCCCGAGGCGCGCCAGGCCGTGCAACTGGCCGCGCGCGCGCTCGACGCCGCCGATATCGTCGAACTGGCCGGCGCGCAGCAAGCGCGCGCCGCCGCGTTCGTGATCACCGCCGCCGAGAGCGGCGCGCTGCATCGGCGCCGCCTGGTGACGCATTACGACTACTACGAGCCGTATTCGCGCGACCGCCTGGTGGCGGGCAGCCTGGTGCCCGCCGCCTGGGTGCAGCAGGCCCAGCGGGTGCGCCATCGCGTCTACCGCGACGCGCTGGCGCTGTTCGCGCGCTACGACGTGCTGATCGCGCCCGCCACGCCGGTGCCCGCCACGCCCATCGGCGCCCGGGACCTGATGCTGGCCGGCCAGTGCCTGCCGGCCCGCGCCAGCATGGGCCTGCTGACGCAGCCCATCTCCTGCCTGGGCCTGCCCGTCTGCGCCGCGCCCGTCTGGCCCGGGATCGGCGCCGACGCCCATCTGCCGCTGGGCGTACAACTGATCGCCGCGCCGTGGCGCGAGAGCGATTGCCTGCTGGCGGCCAGGCGGCTGGAGCAGGCTGGCGTCGCGGCGGTCCGGCAGGTCATGCCGTCGCCGCGCGCGTGAAGAAGGCCAGCGTCGCCGCGCCGGCGAGCGCCGTTCTCATGCAGACGTTGCGTTCATGGCGCCCCCCTCACACCGCCCAGCACGAGCAACCCAGCGCGCCGAAGAAGCCCGACAGGTCCGAGCTGGGTGCCTGCGCCCCCCAGGCCCGCGCATGCTCGTGTCCATGCACGCCGCAGGCGCTGGCGCAGCCGCAGGCCGCCATATTGCGGTAGCCCAGCGAATTGCGGCCGGCGCCGTCCGGGTCGCCCCAGGCGGCGTAGCCGCCGAACAGGCGCGTGGGCGACCAGTCCGGCATGGCGGGCGGCAGCGGGTTGTCGTCCAACGGACCGAACTCGCCGGCGCCGTAGACCACGCGGCCGCCGACCACGGTCAGGTCCGAGGTCAGGAACGAGATCTCGTCCTCGGCGCAACTGAAATAGTCCTTGTCCGGCACGATGAAATCGGCCAGCTGGCCCGGCTCGATGCGGCCGCGCTTGCCTTCCTCGTTGGAGAACCAGGCCACGTTCTCGGTCCACATGCGCAGCGCGGTCTCGCGGTCCAGGCAGTTGCGCGCCGGGTACAGGCGCGTGCCGCCCACGGTCTTGCCCGTGACCATCCAGGACAGGGACACCCAGGGGTTGTAGGACGCGACGCGGGTGGCGTCGGTGCCGGCCGACACCTTCACGCCGCGCGCCAGCATCTTGGCGACGGGCGGCGTGGCCTCGGCCGCCGCCGCGCCGTAGCGCTCGATGAAGTACTCGCCCTGGTAGGCCATGCGGTGCTGCACGGCGATGCCGCCGCCCAGCGCGGCGATGCGGTCGATCGACTTGTCGGAGATGGTCTCGGCGTGGTCGAAGAACCAGTTCAGGCCGGTCAGCGGCGTGTCGCGATGGACTTTCTCGAAGACGTCCAGCGCGCGCGTGATGGTCTCGTCATAGGTGGCATGCAGGCGCCAGGGCCAGCGGTTCTGCGCCAGCACGCGCACCACTTCCTCCAGCTCGCCTTCCATTTCCGGCGGCATGTCCGGCCGCTCGACGCGGAAATCCTCGAAGTCGGCGGCCGAGAACACCAGCATCTCGCCGGCGCCGTTGTGGCGGAAGTAGTCGGTGCCCTGCTTGTACTTCACGCTGGCGGTCCAGTTGAGGAAGTCTTCCTTCTCCTGCTTGGGCTTCTGCGTGAACAGGTTGTAGGCCAGTCGCACCGTCATCTGGTTGTCGTCGGCGAGCCGCTGGATGACGGCATAGTCGTCGGGATAGTTCTGGAAGCCGCCGCCGGCGTCGATCACGCCGGTCACGCCCAGCCGGTTCAATTCGCGCATGAACTGGCGCGTGGAATTGAGCTGGTAGTCGAAGGGCAGCTTCGGGCCTTTTGCCAACGTGGCGTACAGGATGGTAGCGTTGGGCTTGGCCAGCAGCAGCCCGGTGGGGTTGCCCTGCGCGTCGCGCAGGATCTCGCCGCCCGGCGGATTGGGCGTGGTCTTGTTGTAGCCCACCGCGCGCAGCGCCGCGCCGTTGAGCAGGGCGCGGTCGTACAGGTGCAGGATGAATACCGGCGTGTCGGGCGCGACGGCGTTGAGTTCCTCGATGGTGGGCAGGCGCTTCTCGGCGAACTGGTGCTCGGTGAAGCCGCCCACCACGCGCACCCACTGCGGCGCGGGCGTGATGGCGACCTGGCGCTTGAGCATGGCCATGGCGTCGGCCAGCGAGCGCACGCCGTCCCAGCGCAGCTCCATGTTGTAGTTCAGGCCGCCGCGCACCACGTGCGTGTGGTTGTCGTACAGGCCGGGCAGGACGGCGCGGCGCTTCAGGTCGACGCGCCGCGTGCTGGCGCCGGCCAGCGCCAGCACCTCGGCATCGTCGCCGACCGCGGCAAAGCGGCCGTTTTTGACGGCGACGGCGCTGGCCTGCGGCCGGGAACGGTCCAGCGTGGTGATGCGGCCGTTGTGGAAGATGACGTCCGGCGTGGCGGTGGTCATGGCGGTTTCTCCTTGGAATCGGGCAGGGGCGCGAAGCCTCAGCCCTGGTCGGTGTTCTTGTCCTGGCGTTGGGGCTGGGCCTGCCGGCCGGGCAGTTGCCCAAACAGATGGCTCACGGTCTTTTCCTTGTCGCAGGCGGCGGCGAAGGCCGAGCCGTTGAGCATCTGCTTGCCCACCGGAATCAGCTGTTCGCCCACCAGGATGCCCAGCAGGCCGATCAGCGCCACCAGCGGCGGCGCGGGCGAACGGACCTGCAACAGGCTGTAGACCACGCCGACCAGCAGCCCGGCGCCCAGGGATAGCAGATAGATCTTCATTTGGATTGTCGTCCATTCAATTGCGATTCATGCCAGCGTGTCCGCCAGCAGGGCTTCAACATCATCCAGCGCCGTGATGCGCAGCGTGGTTTCGTCGCGGATGGCGGCGCCGTCGCCGTCTTCGAGCGGCACGTCGTTGACGGTCAGCCGGCCCTTGGACGCGACCAGATAACCGCGACGCGAACCGCTGGCGAACCGATAGGTGGCCTCCTCGCCCGCCTTGAGCGCGACGGCCAGCAGCCTGGCGTCGCTGCGGATCGGCAGCGCGTCCTCGTCGCCGGCGATGCCGCTGGCCAGCGTCAGGAAATGGCCGTGACAGGCGTCGCGAGCAAAAGTCTTCCTGCCCCAGCTGGGCGGCGCGCCGCGCCGGTCCGGCTCGATCCAGATCTGGAACGCGCGGGCCGGACCGCCTTCCATGTTGAACTCGGCATAGGTCAGGCCGCTGCCCGCGCTCATGACCTGCACATCGCCGGCCCGCGTGCGGCCGCGGTTGCCCAGGTCGTCCTCGTGCGTGAGCGCGCCCAGGCGCACGCAGGTGATGATCTCCACATCCGTATGCAGCAGCGGCGGAAAGCCCGAGCCCGGCGCGAGGGTCTCGTCGTTCCAGGCGCGCAGCGCGCCCCAGCGCATGCGCGCGGGGTCCTGGTAGCCAGCGAACGAGAAATGATGCTTCACGTCGAACCAGCCGCGATGGGCATGGCCCAGGCTGGCGAGGGGACGGCGTTCGATCATGAGAGGACCTCTGGATATCGGAAGTGTGCGGATTCGATGCGCCAAGCCGGTAGCGGCTGCCTATGCCTTGCAGCCGGTTCAACGCGGTGGCGTCAGTGCTTCAAGGCCAGGAAGTGATGCACCTCGGGCTTGTCCGGCCCGACATGAAAGCGCAGCGCTTCGGCCTGCAGGTCGGCGTCGGCATGGGATACGCGATGGTGCTGGCGCAGGTGTTCGGCCCAGGATTCCACGAAGAACCATTCGACCACCCGCTCCGCGTCGCCGGTATGCTCGACCACGCCCCAGGCATAGGCGCCGTCGCGCAGGCGCTCCTGCGACAGGCGCTTCATGGCGGCCAGGAAGGCGGGACGGTCGGCCTGGCGGATGCGGTATTCCACCTGCACCAGCACCGGGCCGCGATCGTGCGCCACCGGCTCGGCGACCAGCGGCTCGGGCCAATGGTTCGACGCCTGCAGGTCGGCCTCGCCCACCGGCAGGCGGACGCGGTGAAACAGCAGCGCGACCAGGACCAGGCCGGCGGCGCTGGCCGCCAGCGCGTAGGGCACGCCGATTTCGCGCGCCACCAGGCCCCAGCCCAGGCTGCCGGCCGCCATGGCGCCGTTGAACACGGTCAGGTACACCGCCAGCCCGCGGCCGCGCACCCAGTTGGGCAGGATGGCCTGGGCCACGCTGTTGAACGTCGTCAGCGCCGTGATCCAGCCCATGCCCAGCACCACCAGCAGCAGCACGGCCAGCCACTTCGGCGGCGCGAACACCAGCGCCGCCATCACGGCCGCGCTGGCCACGGACGCCAGCAGCACCAGGCCGTCCGCGTCCAGCTTGCCCAGGCGCGGCAGCAGCAGCGCGCCCAGGATCGCCCCCGCGCCCACGGCGCCCAGCAGCACGCCGTAAAAGCCCGAGGATCCGCCCAGCATCTGGCGCGCCACCAGCGGCAGCAGGGCCCACACGGCGCTGGCGAACAGGAAGAACACGGCGGCGCGCAGCAGCACGCGGTGCAGCTCCTTGCTGGCCCGCGTATAGCGCAGGCCGGCGCGGAACGCGCCCAGGAAGTTCTCCGACAGCGTGCTGTCGGCGGCGACGGGGCGCTTCCACCACAGCAGGGCGGCGATCACGAACACATAGCTGAACACGTCCATGCCGTAGGTCACGGCCGCGCCGAAGCTGGCCAGGATCAGGCCGCCGGCGGCCGGGCCGATGGCGCGCGCGATATTGATGCCCAGCGAATTGAGCGCGACCGCGCCCTTGAGATCGGCGCGCAGCACCAGCTCGGGCACGATCGATTGCCAGGTCGGCCCCATCAGCGCCGCGCCGATGCCGCCGACGAAGGTCAGCGCGATCAGATAGTCGACCGTCAGCGCGCCGCTGTGCGACAGGAGCAGCAGCGTGCCGCTGACCGAGGCCAGCAGCAGCTGCACGAAGATGAGGAAACGGCGGCGGTCCAGGATGTCGGACAGCACGCCGGCCGGTATGGCGAGCAGGAAGATGGGCAGGGTGGCGGCGGTCTGGATCAGCGCCACGGCGGTCGGACTGGCCGACAGGTCGGTCACCAGCCAGGAGCTGGCCACGTCGCGCATGAAGCTGCCGACGTTGCCCAGCACCGTGGCCGCCCACAGCACGGCGAACACGGGCTGGCGCAGCGGCGCGAAGCTGCCTGCCGGATTAGGGGTGTTGCCGTTCGGCATGGAATGCTCCTGGGTCGCCAGGGGCGTTCATCGCGCCGCCTGCCGTGTTCCGAAAGTATCGCGCCGGGCCGGCCGTGGCAGCGCCACCGCCGGCC
>NZ_JCBANG010000099.1:0-21366 GCF_059760905.1 Achromobacter sp. 1011811831 | reverse complement strand
TCGCAGGACCGGGCCGCCGGCGGCGAGGCCACGCTGCGCGCGGCGGCGCGCGCGGACTATGTGCTGCAATGTGCCGGCTGCCATCGCGTGGACGGGCGTGGCAGCACGCGGCACGGCATACCGGACTTCCGCGATTCGGTCGGCCACTTCACGCGGCTGCCGGCCGGGCGCGAATACCTGATCCGCGTGCCTGGCGCGGCGCAGTCGCAGTTGAGCGACGCGGACCTGGCGGCGGTGTTGAACTGGGTGCTGGCTTCGTTCAGCCCGGCGCAGCTGCCGGCGGACTTCCAGCCCTACACGCAGGCCGAGGTCGCCGCCGCGCGGCCGCGTCGCTACGACGACGTGGTGCCGGTGCGGCACGCGCTGGGCCGGGAACTGGCGGAGCGCGGATTCCCGCTGTCCGAGTATTCCTATGGCAGCCATCGGCAGCCCTGAGCGCGGTTCGGCATCGGGCGGCAGCGAAGCGCTTTCCATGGCTGGCAGGCCATAGGGGTTGTCACCGATACTCGGGGGCGATCTCGGGTGCTAGAAAGAGTTCAAAAGAGACCGAGAAGCCGGAGCCGTCATGTCCCAGACCCTGTTGCGCAGCGCGCCCAAGCAATTCCTGGATTGCGCCAGCTGGAAGGAGAGCATCAGCAGCGCCTTCGTGCCGCTGGATGTGTCCGCGCTGCACCCTGGGCGCTTTCGCAGCAGCGTGGCCGATGACGAGCTGGCCTGGCTGCGCGTGAGCGAGCTGCATACCAGCGCGCAGCGCGTCAGCCGCAGCCGGCTGCAGGCCAACCAGTCCGAGAGCGCCGGCTACAAGGTCACGTTGCAGCTGTCCGGCCGCAGCGAGATCAGGCAGGCGTCGCGGCGCGCGCTGCTGGCGCCGGGCGAGTGGGGCGTGTACGACACCACGCGGCCCTACGAGGTCGACGTGGACGACAACGCGCATTTCCTGGTGATGCAGGTGCCGGGCAGGCAGGTCCAGGCCTGGGAGCCCCATATGCAGAACGCGGTGGCGCGAGTGTTCAGCGCCCGCCAGGGCTGCGGGCGCATGGCGATGGACCTGCTGCGCGTGGCGCTGGGCGAGCATGCCCATCTGTCCGAGAGCGCCGCGCGCGACGCGGCCAACGCCGTGATGCAGATGATGGGGCTGGACATCAGCGAGCGCGCCGGCGGCCGCGCCGACCAGGAGCAGGCCGGGCTGCGCCAGGCGCAACTGCGCCGCGTGCAGCAGCACATCCTGGAGAACCTGCACGATCCCGAGCTGTCGCCAGCCATGGCCGCGGCCGCGTTGCGGGTGTCGCGGCGCTATCTGTACAACCTGTTCGCGCAGGCCTCGACCACGCCGGCGGACTTCATCCTCAGCGCGCGCCTGGAGCGCTGCCGGGACATGCTGTGCGACGCCGCGCAGGCCGCGCGCCAGATCGGCGACATTGCCTTCCGCTACGGCTTTTCCGATGCGGCGCGCTTCAGCCACGCGTTCCGCCACCGCTACGGCGTGTCGCCTTCCGAGTACCGGCGTCGCGCCGCCGAAAACGCGACGGGGCGCTGAACGCGCCCCGTGGTGTTGTCCGCCGACTGCCCGTGCCGGGCCGTTCCTGGCGTTGACCCGTCCTAGAGGTTTTCCTCTTTGAGCAGGTCTTCCTTGCCGTAGAACTTCACGCCGATATGGATGCGCTCGCGGCCCTGCGAGCGGCGGTGGCGGTTGGTGTCGCGCAGCGAATAGACGCAGCCGCAGTATTCCTGCTGGTAGAAGTTCTCGCGCTTGCTGATCTCGATCATGCGCTGCGAGCCACCGCCCTTGCGCCAGTTGTAGGTCCAGTAGACCAGGTCGTCGTAGCGGGCGGCGGCGCGTTCGCCGCAGCCGTTGATCTGGTTCATGTCCTTCCAGCGCGAGATGCCCAGCGAGCTGGTGATGGTGTCGAAGCCGTGCTCGTGCGCGTACAGCGCGGTGCGTTCGAAGCGCATGTCGAAGCAGACCGTGCAGCGCTCGCCGCGCTCGGGGGAGTCTTCCAGGCCCTTGACGCGGTCGAACCAGTTGTCCATGTCGTAGTCGGCGTCGATGAACTCGATGCCGTGCTGCTCGGCGTAGCGGATGTTCTCCTGCTTGCGGATCTCGTACTCTTTGACCGGATGGATGTTCGGGTTGTAGAAGTAGATCGCGTAATCGATGCCGGAGGCCGTCATGGCTTCCATGACCTCGCCGGAACAGGGCGCGCAGCAGGAGTGCATCAGCACCTTGCTGCGGCCGGTGGGCAGATCGAGTTTGGGGCGCACGAGTTCGGACATGGCGGACAAGAAAGGGAAAGACGGCCGGTGAAGCCGGAAAAACCCTTATTTTACGACGAGTTGGCGCAAGGCGGGCCGTTGGCCCGCCTGCCCGGGACGGATCAACCCAGCACCGTGGTCCAGAGTCCGCGCACGGCGGCCCGCTCGGCCTGCAGCTGGTCGGGCGCGACGCGGGCCTTTTCCACGCCCTGCAGCCGCATCTGGTGCTGCACCCGGCGCAGCGTGCGGTAGGCGTCGCCGGCTTGCAGGGCCAGGTCGGCCGGGATCAGGCCGGCTTCGCCCGCCAGCCGCAGCAGGGCGATATTGCCGAGGTTGCGCACCAGAACCGGGTGGCTGCCCGAATGGCACAGCACCAGGTATTGGGTGACGAACTCCACGTCCACCATGCCGCCCGCGTCGTGCTTCAGATCGAAATTGGGCGTGGAGTTGGGATGGCCGGCATTGATCTTGCCGCGCATTTCCAGCACTTCCTGGCGCAGCGCCGCCGGATCGCGCGGCTGCACCAGGATGTCGGCGCGGATGCGCTCGAAGCGCTCGCCGACCGCGGCGTCGCCGGCGGCATGGCGGGCGCGGGTCAGGGCCTGGTGCTCCCAGGACCAGGCGTGCTTGCGCTGGTACTGCTCGAAGGCCTCGACCGACACCGCCAGCAGGCCGGCGTCGCCGTCCGGCCGCAGCCGCAGGTCGATTTCGTACAGCCGGCCCGACGAGGTCATGGTGGACAGCCAGGACGTCATGCGCCGGCCCAGCTTGGCGTAGACCTCGGCGGCATCGTCGCGCGGGTCGTCGAACAGGAAAACCAGGTCCAGGTCCGAGGCGTAGCCCAGTTCCTTGCCGCCCAGCTTGCCATAGGCGATCACGGCGAAACGCGGCTCGGCGCCCGGCTGCCGGTTCACCAGCGGCCAGGCGCGGCGGATGGTTTCGGCCAGCAGCAGGTCGGCCAGGGCGGACAGCTGGTCGGCCAGCTTCTCAACGGTGAGCTCGCCCTCCAGGTCCTGCGCCAGCAGCTGGAAGCTGGCCTGGCGCTGCACGTCGCGCATCAGGTTCATCTGGCGTTCGATGTCGGGATCGCCGTCTGGCAGGCGGCAGGCGTCCAGGTCGGCGGCGAGCTGGCGCGCGATCTGGCCGAAGTCCAGCGGCTCGAACAGCGTGCGCCAGTCGATCAGGCTGTCGAGCAGCAGCGGGTGCTGGGTCAGGTATTGCGCGGCCCAGGGGCTGGCGGCCACCATGCGGGCCACGCGCGCCAGCGTGTCGGGATATTCGGCCAGCAGGGCCAGGTAGGCGCTGCGCTGGGCGATGGTCTCGATCAGGTCGAACAGCCGCACCGCCGCCTGCAGCGGCGCGGGCGTCTGCCGCGCGGCGCGCAGGGCGGCCGGCAGCAGCGCCTCGACGCGGCGGCGGCTGGCGTCGGGCAGGCTGCGCACGCGGTGGCTGCCCATCAGCGTTTCGGCGCGCCGCAGCAGGTCGTCGGCCTCGTCGCCGAAGGCCTGGCGGATCTGCCCGGCCAGCTCGCACTGTTCGTCGGGTTCTTCCTTGTCGGCCGCATCGGCGGCCGGCGCAGGCTCCTCGGCGTCGCCCATGCCGACCAGGCGGAAGACGTTGCGGAAAGTCTGCGAGACGAAGGCGCGGTGCGCGGCCAGCGTGTCCTCGAATTCGCCAGCCTGCATGCCCAGCGCCGCCGCCAGCGCCGCGCGCAGGGCGGGATCGCCGGGCAGCAGGTGGGTCTGCTCGTCTTCGCGGTATTGCAGCGCGTGCTCGGTGCGGCGCAAGAAGCGGTAGGCGGCCTCCAGCCGCTGCGCGTCGGCCTCGGGCAGCAGCCCGGCGGCGCTTTCGGCGTGCAGCGCTTCGAGCAGGCCGCGACGCTGCAGGGCCGGCATGCGTCCGCCGCGGATCAGCTGCGCCAGCTGGACCACGAATTCAATCTCGCGGATGCCGCCGTCGCCCAGCTTGATGTTGTTGGCGCTGTCGATGCCGTTGCGCGCGCTGGCGCGGCGCTGCCAGTCCTGGCGGATGCGCTCGCGCAGCGCGCGCAGCGCGGCCAGCGCGTCGAAATCGAAGTACTTGCGGTACACGAAGGGCACGCGCAGGCTTTCCAGCTGCCGCGCCTGCAGGGTACTGTCGCTGCCCTCGAAGGCGCTGGCGGGAATGAGCCGGGCCTTGAGCCAGGCATAGCGCTCCCATTCGCGGCCCTGGCCGATCAGGTAGTGTTCCAGCGCGTCCAGGCTCCAGGCCAGCGGGCCGGCGTCGCCGTCCGGGCGCAGCCGCAGGTCGGTGCGGAAGACCTGGCCGTTGGCGTCCACCTCGGACAGCACCGGCATCATGCGGCGCGTCAGGCGGCCATAGAACTCATGGTGGCTGATGCGGCGCGGCCCGTCGGTCTCGCCTTCCTCGCCATAGAGCATGATGAGGTCGATATCGGACGACACGTTCAGCTCGCAGCCGCCCAGCTTGCCCATGCCCACGATCAGCATTTCCTGGGGCAGGCCGGTGGCCGGGTCGCGCGGCACGCCGTGCACGGCGGCCAGTTCGGACGCTACGCTGCGATAGGTTTCGGCCACCGCCAGATCGGCCAGCGCCGTCATGGCGCCCACCACTTCCTCCAGCGGCGCCTGGCCGCCCAGGTCGCGCGCGATCAGCGTGCAGAAGACGCGCTCGCGCAGCTTGCGCAGCACCATGCGGCAGGCGTCGACCGGCAGCGGGGCGGCGCCGCCTGTGCCCGCCAGTTCATCGCGCCATTCGGCCAGCCGGGCCGGCGTGACGGGCGCCTGCCGGGCCGTTTCCAGCCAGGCCGCCAGGTCCGGCAGGGCTTCCAGGCGGCGGCGCAGGTGGCCGGACCAGGCCAGGACGGGGGCGAGGGTGGGCGATGGTGTCATGATGAAATAGGCGCAGACTAAAGGACGCGTTTCAGGTATAAGTGGGGACGATACCGCAAGACCCTTACTCCTGCCCACTGATCCGTGTCTGTTCCGAAAAAAGTGCTCCGCGGCCTGTACTGGGGCGCGCTGGTTGTTTATGGCGTCGCCGCCATCGGGTTGCTGGGCCTGCGCTATTGGGTTCTGCCCCGCGTCGACCAGTGGCGGCCCCAGATAGAAGCCTACGCCAGCCAGGCGTTGGGCGCACAGGTTTCGATCGGCGCGCTCAAGGCCAATTGGCAGGGCCTCAATCCCAGGCTGGACCTGGCCTCGGTCCAGGTCCATGACGGCGCAGCCGGCGCCGATGCCGTGCTGACCCTGCCCAAGGTATCCGCGGTGCTGGCCTGGCGCAGCATCCTGACCCTGTCGCCCCGGCTGCTGCAATTGCAGCTCGACCAGCCCGAACTGAGCCTGCGCCGCGACGCGCAGAACCGCCTCTGGGTCGCCGGCATGGCGATCGACCTGAATGACCAGGGCGGCCCCGCGCCCGGGCTGGACCATCCCGCGCTGCGCTGGCTGACCTCGCAGCGCGAATTGCTGATCCACGGCGCCGTCATCCGCTGGCAGGACGAGTTGCGCCAGGCGCCGGAACTGACGCTGCGCGGCGTGGAATTCCTGGCGCGCAACGGCCGGCTGTCGCATCGATTCGCGCTGCGCGCCTCGGCCGACGAGGCGCTGGCCCGGCAGCTGGACCTGCGGGCCGAGTTCAATCGCGGCCTGTTCTCGGGCGACGCGCGCAACCCCGCCAACTGGAGCGGACAGATCTATCTGCAGGCCGACGACCTGGAGCCTTTGGCCTGGTCGCCCTGGCTGCCGGCGCTGCCCGTGGCTGGCCGCCTGAGCGGCCGCGCCTGGCTGCAGCTGGACCACGGCAAGTTCACCGAGCTGACCTCGGACCTGGCCGTGCGCGGACTGTCCTGGGCGGCGCGCCCGGAGGGGCCGGCGCTGCGCGGCGAGTACGCGCAGTTCCGCGTGCAGGGGCTGCCGGGTGATTTCATCCAGACGGACAGCCTGGCCCTGGCTCGCAGCCCGGGCGCGCCCAACGCCTCGCTCAAGGGTCGCGCCGAACGGTTCCAGCTCACGCTGCCCGACGTCTTCGAACAGCCGACCGTCAAAGTGGGCGAGCTGGACGTGGACGCGCAGACCAAGGGCCCGGATGCGCGCGACTGGTTCGTCGACATCGCCGAGCTGCGGGTCCGTAACGAGGACCTGGACGCGCGCCTGCAAGGCCAGTGGCGCGCCGAGGGCAAGACCGCCGCCGGCAGCGCGGACCTGCGCGGCGTGATGATCCGTGGCGCCATGCCGGCCATCCACCGCTACCTGCCGCTCACGGTCAATCCCGACGCGCGCGAGTGGCTGGCCACCGGCCTGCCGGCGGGCGAAATGCGCTCGGCGGCGATCACGCTGAAAGGCGACCTGGACGATTTCCCTTACGGCGCGCCGGGCGCGCAGGGCGAATTCGTCATCGCCGGCGAGTACGCCGGCGCGATCGTGGACTATGCCCCCGCGCGGCCGCAGCGCAAGGCCTGGCCCAGGCTTGAAAACCTGTCCGGCAATTTCCGTATCGACAAGGTCAGCCTGGCGCTGGACTCGGCGGGCGGCGCGCTCATGCACCCGGCGCCGGGCCAGACGCTGACGCTGGGCTCGGTCAGCGCGGTCATTCCGAACATGGAATTCAATTCCGTGCTGCAGGTCACGGGCAACAGCTCGGGGCCGGTGCCGGCCTATCTGGCCCTGGTGGACAATTCGCCGCTGGGCAAGCTGCTCGACGGCGCGCTGGACGAGGCGCAGGGCACGGGCGACTGGCGCATGCCGATCAAGCTGACGGTGCCGCTGCTCAATACCGACGACACGCAGGTGGACGGCCATATCCAGTTCGCCGACAACAGCTTCACCTTCATGCCGGAAATGCCGCTGCTGACGCAGATGCACGGCGACCTGGAATTCTCCGAGAAGGGCGTGCAGACCCGCGAGGTCCGCGCCCAGTTCCTGGGCGGGCCCGTGAAGATCTCCGGACGCCTGGCGCAAAGCGGCGACGCGCTGAACTTCGAGGGCACGCTGGCCGGCTCCGGCCTGACGCAGATCAGCAATACCGCGTCGATGTCGCGCTTCTCGGGCAAGGCCGCGTACAAGGGCAAGCTCAGCTACCAGAAGGGCGGCGCGGTCGAGATCTCGGCCGAGTCCGACCTGGCGGGGATGGCGATCGACATGCCGGCGCCGGTTGGCAAGTCCGCGCAGTCCTCGCAGCCGTTGAAGCTGCAATGGGGCTCCGCGCAGGACCAGGGCAGCCGTGGCCGGCGCTGGCTGACGGCCAGCCTGGGCACGACGGTGAACGCGCTGCTCGAGCGCGATCCTGCCAGCAGGTCCGCGTCGTATTTCGCGCGCGGCGCGGTCGGCATCAACCGCCCGGCCAGCCTGCCGACCGAAGCGGCGCTGAGCCTGAGCGCCAGCCTGCCGGAACTGGACATGGACGGCTGGGAAAAGGTCGGCGACGGTTTTTCCGTCCAGCCCGGCAAGGGCAAGCCGGCGCCCAAGCCGATCCTGCCGCCGCCCGGCCGCGTCAGCCTGGCCACGGGCGTGTTGCGCACCGGCGGCTACACGCTCAATGACCTGACCCTGTACGCGACCCGTCCGGATCCGGCGCAGTGGCGCGTGGACATCCAGTCGCGCCAGGCGGCTGGTTCGCTGGAGTGGCGCGAGGCTTCCGGCGCCATCGCCGGCCAGATCACCGCGCGCCTGAAGCACCTGGCGCTGGGCGGCGAGGACGACGGCAACAAGGCCGACGAGGCCCTGTCCTCGAACAGCGATCTGTCCGACATTCCCGCCATCGATTTGCAGGCCAAGCAGTTCCTGCTCTATGGCAAGAACCTGGGCGAATTGCAGGTGCTGGGCACCAACCTGGAGCGCGGCCGCCGCTGGCGGCTGGACAAGCTGTCCATCGCCAATGACGCCGCCAAGCTCGACGCCAAGGGCGACTGGACGCTGGATGGCGCCAGTCGCGGCCTGACCGTGGACGCGGCGATCAAGTTCGCCAACCTGGGCGGCTTCATGGACCGGATCGGCTTCGAGAAGATGGTGTCGGGCGGGGATGGCTCGATGCAGGGCCGCATGACCTGGCGCAACCTGCCCTGGACCCACAATATCGCCGACATTGACGGCGAGGTAGAGGTCAGTGTCGACAAGGGCCGCTTCATGCACGTGAATTCGCGCACGGCGCGGCTGCTGGAACTGCTGTCGCTGCAATCGCTGCAGCGCCTGGCCAAGCTGGAAGCCAATCCCACCAGCCTGCTGCGCGACGGCTTTCCGTTCGACACCATCCGAGGCCACATGAAGCTGTCCGACGGCGTGTTGCGCACCGACGGCTACAAGGTCAACGGGCCCGTGGCGGCCATCGTGCTGGCCGGCGACGTGAACGTGGTGCAGGAACGCTGGAACCTCAAGGCCGTGGTGATTCCGAACCTGGACGCCAGCGGCGCGGCGGTGGTGACGGCGTTGGCCGTCAATCCGCTGATCGGTCTGGGCGCTTTCGTGACGCAGTGGCTGCTCAAGCATCCGCTGGCGAGCGCGATGACCATGGAGTACGCCGTCACCGGCACCTGGGACGATCCCAAGATCGACCCGCTGGATGGTTCGGGCAAGCCCGTGCCCAAGCAGACGCCGCGTCCGGCGGACTCGCCGGTGCGGCGCCTGGAAGAGTTCATCGAACACTGAGGCGGCGCGGGCCGCGCCGCCGCTCAGGCGCTGCGGATCGCGATGCCGCCGATGGCGCCCGCCGGCGCGCGCCGCCATCGCGCGGGCCCGTCCTCGTGCACGTTGCCGCCTCGCGAGTCCACCGCCACGGTGACGGGCATGTCGACCACGTCGAATTCGTAGATGGCTTCCATGCCCAGGTCCTCGAACGCCACCACGCGCGCGCCTCGGATGGCCTGGGACACCAGATAGGCGGCGCCGCCGACGGCGATCAGGTAGGCGGCGCGATGGCGCCGGATCGCCGCGACCGCCTCGGGTCCGCGCTCGGCCTTGCCCACCATCGCCAGCAGGCCGCCTTGCGCCAGCATCATCTCCGTGTAGCCGTCCATGCGCGTGGACGTGGTGGGCCCGGCGGGGCCGACGGCCTCATTGCGCACCGGGTCCACCGGGCCGACGTAGTAGATGACCCGGCCCGCGAAATCGACGGGCATGGGCTCGCCGCGCGCCAGCAGATCCTGGATGCGCCGGTGCGCGGCATCGCGGCCGGTGAGCATGCGGCCGTTGAGCAGCAGCGTGTCGCCGGCGCGCCATTGCGCGATGTCTTCGCGCGTCAGCGTGTCCAGGTCGACGCGCCGGCCGTCGACGGCGGCAGCCGGCGCCAGGTCCGGCCAGGCCTCGGGCGGCGGCGCCTCGAACCGGGCCGGGCCGCCGCCGTCGAGGGTGAAGCGGACGTGGCGGTTGGCGGCGCAGTTTGGAATCAGCGCGACGGGCTTGGCGGCGGCATGCGTGGGATGGGTCCTGAGCTTGACGTCCAGCACCGTGCTGAGCCCGCCCAGGCCCTGCGCGCCGATGCCCAGCGCGTTGACCCGTTCATGCAGCTCGACGCGCAGGGCCTGTTCCGGCGTCAGCTTGCGGCCGGCACGCAGCGCCGCGCGCAGCGACAGCATGTCCAGCGGTTCCATCAGGCTTTCCTTGGCCAGTTGCATGGCCTTTTCGGCGGTGCCGCCCACGCCGATGCCCAGGATGCCGGGCGGGCACCAGCCGGCGCCCAGTTCGGGCACCGTGCGCAGCACCCAGTCGACCACGCTGTCGCCCGGGTTCAGCATGGCCAGCCGGGCCTTGTTCTCGGAGCCGCCGCCCTTGGCCGCCACAGTGACCGTCAACGCGTCGCCAGGCACGACGCGCGCATGAATGACCGCCGGCGTGTTGTCGCGCGTGTTGGGGCGGCCGAACAGCGGATCGGACACCACCGACGCGCGCAGCGGGTTGTCGGGATGGCGGTAGGCCAGGCGCACGCCTTCGTTGACGGCGTCCTCCAGGCCGTCGTCGAAGCCGCTCCAGCGCGCGTCCATGCCGACTTCAAGCAGCACGTTGACGATGCCGGTGTCCTGGCAGATGGGGCGCTGGTCCGTCGCGGCCATGCGCGAGTTCAGCAGGATCTGCGTCATCGCATTGCGCGCGGCCGGGCCGGCCTCGCGCGCGTGGGCCTCGGCCAGGTGCGCGAGGAAGTCGGCGGGATGGGTATGGCTGATGTGCTGCAGGGCGCGGGCGACGGAGTCGACCAGGTCCTGGCGGCGGATGGGGAGGGTCATGGCTGGAGGTCGTGGCGGCAAGGTCATTCGGCGTGCAGCGTGGCGCCGGCCCGTTCGCGGACCAGGCTGACGGCGACCAGGGACACCAGGGCCATGGCGATGACGTACACGCCCACCATCCAGGACTTGCCGGTGGCCGAGATGATCCATTGCGCGATCATGGCGGCGAAGGCGCCGCCCAGGATGGAGCCCAGCGCATACCCGACCGAGATGCCCGAGTAGCGCACGTCGGCGGGGAACATCTCGGCGTACAGCGCCGCCTGCGGGCCGTAGGTCAGGCCCAGCGGCAGCGCCAGGATCACCAGCGCGGCCGTGAATTGCCCGATGTCGGCGGCGTCGATGAAGCCCCACATCGGCACGGCCCACAGCGCCAGCAGCACATAGCCGATCTGGAAGGTGCGCACCCGGCCGATGCGGTCGCCCAGCCAGCCGCCGAGCAGCGTCGTGGCCAGCCACACGGCGGCGGCCAGCGTGCAGGCCATCAGCACCTGCTGGGCCGGCATCTTCAGCGCGCGGCTGCCGTAGCTGATGAAGAAGCCCACCAGCAGATAGCCGGCGGCGCTGTTGCCCACGAAGATCAGCGCGGTCAGCAGCACCTCGCGCGGATGCTTGCGCAGCAGCTGGCCCAGCGGCGCGGCGCTGGCGCGCTTGCGCGCCTGCATCTCCAGGAACACCGGCGATTCCTCGACCGCGCGGCGGATGAAGGTGCCCACCACGATCAGCAGCACCGACAGCAGGAAGGGCACGCGCCAGCCCCAGTCCATGAAGCGTTCCATGCCGACGGCGGCGGTGAGGCACCAGAGCACGCCGGTGGCGACGATCATGCCCATGGGCACGCCGATCTGCGGAAAGGCGCCGAACAGCGAGCGGCGGTGCGCCGGCGCGTGTTCCACCGCCATCAGGGCCGCGCCGCCCCATTCGCCGCCGGCCGAGAAGCCCTGCAGCACACGCAGCCCGACCAGCAGCACCGGCGCCCAGACGCCCAGCACGGCGTAGGACGGCAGCAGGCCGATCAGCGCGGTGGCCGAGCCCATCAGGATCAGCGTGGCGGCCAGCACGCGCTTGCGGCCGTAGCGGTCGCCCAGATGGCCGCAGATGATGGCGCCCAGCGGCCGGAACAGGAAGGCGACGCCCACCGTGGCGAAGGACAGGATCAGCGCCCATTCCGGATTGTTCTGGGTGAAGGGGGCGAAGAACAGCGCGCCCAGCACCAGCCCGGCGGCCTGGGAATAGATGAAGTAGTCGTACCACTCGATGGTCGAGCCGACCAGCGTGGCGGCCAGCACCTTGCGGTCGTCGGCGCTGATCAGCGGACGACCGGCGGGCGCGACGGCGGCGCCGGGCGCGGAAATCTCGGTTTGCATGGTTTGTCTCCTGGGGTGCGGCGGCGCCGCTGATCTTGGGAAGGCCGTGCGGGGCGCGGCCTTCCTGGGGGGACTGCGATGGGACTGCGCGGTTCAGGCGGGACTTGCGACCGGCGCGGGCTGCGGCGCGTCGGGCTGGCTTTCGGGGCTGGCGGCCTGGAAGGTCGGCAGGGCGGCGCAGGCCCGCGCGATGGCGTCGATCCGCGCATACGGCGCCAGGTCCGCGCCGTAGCGCCTGGCGTTGTAGACCTGCGGCATCAGGAAGCACTCGACGATGCCGGGCGCGGCGCCCAGCACATACGGCGCGCCGTCGTCGTCGCCCAGCGCGGCCTCGAAGGCGGAAAAGGCCTCGTGGCACCAATGGCGATACCACTCGCCGATCTGCTCGTCGTCGGCGTCGAACTGGGCGCGCAGCCGCTTGAGCGCGCGCAGGTTGTTCAGTGGATGGACCTCGCAGGCGATCAGCTGCGCCAGCGCGCGGGCGCGTGCCCGGGCCGCGCGGCCTGGCGGCAGCAGGGCGGGTTCGGGATTGCGTTCCTCCAGGTATTCGATGATGGCCAGCGACTGCTGCAGGCGCAGGCCGTCGATGTCCAGCATGGGCACCAGGCCGAACGGCGCCAGGCGCCGGTAGGCCGGCTGCAGGTGTTCGCCCTGCGCCATCTGCCAGGTGACGCTGCGGTACGGCTGGCCCTTCAGGGCCAGCGCGATGCGCACGCGGTAGGCGGCCGAGCTGCGCCAGTAGCTGTGCAGCACGGGGATCGAAGCGGATTCGGCCATCGCGCGCTCCGTTCAGGCTTCGGCGGTTTCAAGCGCGGCCGTGGCCGGCAGCGGCCGCGTGCCGGGGATCTCCACCACCTGGTCGATATCGCCGAACAGGCTGGCGCCGCTGTCGTCGCGCATGCCGATGCGCACGCGGTCGCCATGCTTGAGGAAGGGCGTGCGCATTTCGCCGTCGCGCAGCTTCTCGCGCACGCGCGCTTCCACCAGGCAGCAGACGCCGGCCGCGTCGCTGGCATTGGAGATCGTGCCGCTGCCCAGCAGCGTGCCGGCGCCCAGGCGGCGCGTGCGCGCCGCATGCGCGATCAGCTCGCCGAAGTGGAACTGCATTTCCTCGCCGGCCTGGGGCTGGCCGATGAGCCTGTCGTTCAGCCAGACCTGCATGGACCGGTGCAGCTTGCCGCCGTGCCAGTACGGTTGCAGCTCGTCGGGCGTGACCAGCACCGGCGACAGCGCCGAGGCCGGCTTGCCTTGCAGGAAGCCGAAGCCCTTGGCCAGCTCGGGCAGCACCACGTTGCGCAGCGTGACGTCGTTGACCAGGCCCAGCAGCACGATGTGTTGCAGCGCGTCGTCGGCATCCACGCCCAAGGGCACGTCGTCGGTGATCACGACGATCTCGGCTTCCAGGTCCACGCCCAGGTCTTCGCTGGCGGCGGTGATGGGATCCCGCGGCCCCATGAAATCGTCCGACGCGCCCTGATACATGAGCGGATCGGTGCGGAAGGACGGCGGCATCTCGCCGCCGCGCGCGCGCCGGGTCAGATCGACGTGGTTCAGGTAGGCCGACGCGTCCAGCCATTGATAGGCGCGCGGCAGCGGCGCGGCGCAGCGCGCCGGATCGAAGGGTTCGCCGGCGCGGCGGCCGTCGTTCAAGGCCTGGTATTCGGCTTGCAGGCGCGGCGCGATGCGCGTCCAGTCGTCCAGCGCCTGCTGCAAGGTGGCGGCGATGGCGGGCACGGCGAGGTGGCGAGACAGATCGCGGCTGACGACGACCAGCTGGCCGTCGCGCGCGCCGTTCTTCAAGGTGGCGAGTTTCATGTGTTCAATCTCCTGCGGGGTTCGTCGGGGCGGCGCTTCAGCTGTTGAGCTCGGCCCACATTTCACGGTCGCGCTCGGCGGTCCAGACGCGCGGGTCGGCGATGCCGCTGGCTTCGTCGTAGGCGCGCGAGACGTCGAAGGGAATCGCGTGTTCGTAGATGACGACATGGCCGAACTCCGGATCCATCACGCGTCGCGTGTCCGCATAGACCTGCTTGAGGGACTTGCCGCCGGCCACGCCCTCGCGCGCGCAGCCGTACAGCGTCTGCACCCAGCGGCGCGTGTAGCCGATGGCCTCGCGGCAGTCCTGCGGCGTGGTCAGCGCCGGGCCTCGGCCCGGCACCATCTGCGCGGGGCGCAGCGCTTCGAGCCGGTCCAGCGTCGCGGGCCAGTCCGCCAGGTAGGCGTCGCCGGTGTAGACGCCGGCGTTGAACTCGACCAGGTCGCCCGCGAAACAGATGCCCTGCGACGGAATCCAGACCACGCTGTCGCCGCGCGTGTGGCCGTTGCCCAGATGCATCATGCGCACCTCCAGCGTGCCCAGCCGGATCGTCAGCTCGCGTTCGAACACGATGGTGGGCCAGGTCAGGCCAGGGATCGATTCGGACGAGCGGAACAGGCGCGGGAAGCGGCCGATTTCCGAATCCATGTCGGCCTGGCCGCGCTCGACGATCAGCTCGTGCGTGCCTCGGCTGGCGATGACGGTGGCCGCGCCTTCGGCGGCGAAGGCGGACGCGCCCAGCACGCGCACCGCGTGGTAGTGCGTCAGCGCGACATGGCGGATGGGCTTGTCGGTGACGCCGCGAATCGCGCGGATCAGGTCCTGCGCCATGGCCGGCGTGGCGGTGGCGTCGACCACCATCACGCTGTCGTCGCCGATGATGACGCCCGAATTCGGATCGCCGTCGGCGACGTAGGCATAGGCGTTGTCCGACAGGCGCTCGAACGAGATTTTCTTTTCCGCCAGGTCGGCCTGGGACGCGAAGGGCTTGCTCATGGGATTTCCTTGTGAAGAATGAAACAGGGGATCAGCCGGCCCGCGCCTGGCTGCTGGTGCCGCTCTGGCCGGGCCGCAGGCCGGCGGCCTTGTCGCGGGTCCAGGCGGCCAGCTCGTCGTGCGCGGCGCGGCGCTTGTCGGCGACGTAGTCGTGCATGGGCAGGCGCACGGTGATTTCCAGGCGCAGGCCGTTGGGATCGAAGAAGTAGATGGAGCGGATGAAGTGGTGGTCGGTCGGCCCCACGGTCTCGATGCCGTGCCCGCTCAGCCGCTGGCGCATGGCGTCCAGCGCGGCCTCGTCCGCGACTTCCATGGCGAAGTGGTTGACCCAGCGCGGCGTGTCGGGATCGGGCGCGCTGGCGCCGTTGTCGCCCAGGTCGAAGAAGGCGATGTGCGAGTGGTCGGCGAACTCGAAGAACAGATGCACGAAGGGGCAGTACTCGCCGGTGGACGGCACGCGCTCTTCCTTGACCACGTGCACCAGCGGCAGGCCGAGGATGTCTTCGTAGAAGTGGCGGGTTTCCTCCGCGTCGCGGCAGCGCCAGGCGAAGTGGTGCAGGCCGCGGACGGCGGGGCAGGGCGCGGCGGCGCGGGACAGGTCGGGCTGGGTCATGCGGGGTCTCCGGCAATCAGGGAATGGACAGGCAGGACGGCTCCGCGTGCGCCGCCATCATTTCGTCGACGGCGGCCTGGGCGCGGTCGCCGTCGCCCAGGGCTTCGATCAGCAGCAGCACCAGTTGCGCCAGGCGGTCGCGCTGGACCGAGGGATCGGGCGCGCTGGTGAGCGCGATCAGGCGTTCGAGCAGATCGTCAAGCTGTGGCTGCGACATGGGCATGGGCGTGGGTTCCGGCATTCGATGGGGAATGCGCGTCCGGGGACGCGCTGTAGGCGCAGGGGTAGAGCGCGGCGGCGATCCAGTCCGGCAGGGCCAAGTCGGCCTGGCCCGAGGCGGCGGCATCGATGGCGGCCATCACATGCTGGTCCGGCCGGATCAGCCAGACTTCGCCGTCCATCTCCACGCCCAGCTGGCGCCGCAGCGCCTCGCGGCCCTCGGCGTCGCAATGGGCGCCGACCGCCACGCGGCGCAGCAGGGCGCCGTCGTCGGTCGGTTCCGGGACAGGCGGTACGTGTTCCCTGAAAACCAAGGCGGTGAACCAGGGGCCGAGCAGCTGGTGCAGCGAGCGCTGCGCGCGGCGGTCCAGCACCACATTGGGCAGCGCGCGTCCCGCATGCGGGCTGGCGGGATGCGCCAGCGGCGACGGCGGGTAGACGGCCGGCATGCAGAGCCTGCCGGTATTGATCATGCGCGCGGGCACGTCATGGCGCGGGGCCAGGGCGATGATGGCATCGCGCCACATGCGCGCCGATTCGGCCGGGCCGGGATGCACGAAGCGCGACGAGCGCCGCGCCTGGCGGATGTTCTCCAGCGCCGCGTGCTTGCGCTCGGCGCTGTAGCTGTCTAGCAGGGCGTCGCTGGCGCGTCCTTGCAGCACCAGCGCCAGTTTCCAGCCCAGGTTGTCGGCGTCCTGGATGCCGCCGTTGCCGCCGCGCGCGCCGAATGGCGCCACCAGGTGCGCCGAGTCGCCGGCGAACAGCACGCGGCCGTGGCGCAGACCGGACAGGCATTCATGGCGGTAGGCCCAGACGCCGTGCCAGGCGATATCGAAATCGACCTGTTCGCCGAGCAGGTCCCAGACGCGCTGGCGCATGGCCTGTGGCGTACAGGCCGCCTGCGCGTCTTCGTCGGGACGCAGCTGGAAGTCCAGCCGCCAGGTGTCGTCTGCCATCTTGTGGCGCCAGACGGCCCGGCCGTGGTTGCTGCCGGCGTCCAGCCAGGTCCAGCGCTCTTCTGGCCAGGACGTACCGCGCAGCACCACGTCGATGATGATCCAGCGGTCCTCGTTGCGGTCGTACACCTCGGGCCGCAGGCCCAGCGCCTGGCGCAGCGGGCTGTTGGCGCCGTCGCAGGCGATCACCCATTCGGTCCGCGTGCGGTAGTCGCCCTCGGGCGTGTGCACGCGCAGCGTGACCGGGCCGCCGTCGGCCGGCGTCTCGATCGCGTCGACGCGGTTGAGCCAGCGCAGCTCGGCCAGCGGCTCGCGTTGCAGCGCCTCGACCAGAAAGGCTTCCAGATAGTATTGCTGCAGGTTCACGAAGCCGTTGTGGCGCATGTCCGGCTGGGCCTGCAGCGTGAACGAGGCGACTGCCGCATCGCGGCACAGTACGCGCCCGACGTTCCAGCGCACGCCCTTGGCGACGATGGTGTCGGCCACGTCCAGGCGGTCGAAGATGTCCAGCGTGCGCTGCGCCCAGACCATGCCGCGCGAGGCCAGGCCGCGCACGCCCACGGTGTTGTCGTCGTCCAGCAGGGTCACTCGCTGGCCCCGGCGGACCAGGTCCAGCGCCATCGTCAGGCCGCTCAGGCCACCGCCCACGACGATGACCGGGTGCGGCGCGGGCCGGGCGCGGTCCAGCTCGTCGGGCCTGAGGAAAGGGTAGGTGGGAAGCTCCATCATGGCTTGACCTTGTGCTCCAGTGATCTATAGTTCTTGGCTTCAGGGCACCAATGTAGAAGTGCCGCCGGCAGGCGTCATGTCCTCACGCAAGAGGACAACTCGCGGCCCGCCGATCCCCGTAGAATCGATCGCCAAGACTGGGGGAGCCAGAACCATGAGAGAGACAAGCCATCAAGCGTTCGCGCGCGCGGACGGCGGGCAGTGGGCAGTTCCCGTGATCACCGGCCTGGGCGGCCCGGCCTTCCATGCCACCTTGCTGGCGGGGCTGCGCGACCTGGTGGGCGCCGACCACGTCACCGACCTGAGCTATGACCAGGCCGGCGGGCTGGGCCAGTGTTCGGCCGCCAGCCTGCTGAACCAGTCCATGATCGAGTGGACGACCAACCTCTACGTCAACGGCAGCTTCTATCGCCGTGACCCCAATTACCAGATGCTCTGCGGCATGGCCGGACAGCGGCGCCGCTCGGAAGCGCTGATCGTCGAGCCGCTCTGTCCTGAGGGTATTCCCGATGCCGAGTACCGGCGCCTGCTGTTCGAGCGGCCGGGCTTCGCCAGCAAGATCTCGGTCATCGGCGCGCGCGACGATGGCGTCTGCTACATCAACCTGTACTTTTCGCGGCGGCATGGAGCCGGCGTGGAGGATCTGCTGCGCGGCTGCGCGCCGCTGCTGATCGCGCTGAGCCGGCGACATCGCGAACTGCGCTGCCCGGCCGAGCCTGCATGCGCCGAGGCCGAGAGCTGGGCCTCGGGGTTTTCTCTGAGGGAAATCCAGGTGGCGGGATTGCTGCGGCGCGGCCATACCGCCAAGCAGGTGGGGCGCGAGCTTGGCCTGTCGCCGGCCACCGTGGTGACCTACAAGAACCGCATCTTCAAGAAATGCCAGGTTGCCAGCCTGAAGGAATTCCTGCTCAAGACGCCGTCGCCGGCGGCGCAGGAACGGACCCGTCTTTCCTGTTGAGCCGCGACGGGCGGCCCGGCGCACCGGGCCGCCGGCGGTCTCAACGCGGCAACGGGGATGCCGCCCGGCGTTCGGCGCGATGGCACCAGCGCAGCACGCGCCAGGTCGACAGCATCATCAGGAGCAGCACGAACAGGAACGGAAAGCCCGTGGCCACCGAGGCGGCCTGCAGGGAATTGAGTCCGCCGCCCAGCAGCAGGATCAGCGCGACCACGCCCTGGGCCACGGCCCAGAAGATGCGCTGGATGATGGGCGCGTCGACCTTGCCGCCGGCGGTGATGCCATCGATGACCAGCGAACCGGAATCCGACGAGGTGACGAAGAAGATCACCACCAGCACGATCGCGACCAGCGAGGTCAGGCCGGCCCAGGGCAGCTGGCGCAGCATCATGAAGAGCGACAGCTCGGGCTGGTTGGCCAGCACCATGTCCTGCACGCCCGTATAGCCCTGCGCCACCAGCTGGTGCAGCGCGGTGCCGCCGAAGGTCGTCATCCAGAAAATGGAAACCAGCGTGGGCGCGATCAGCACACAGACCAGGAACTGGCGCACGCTGCGGCCCTTGGAAATGCGGGCGATGAACATGCCGACGAACGGCGACCAGGAAATCCACCAGGCCCAGTAGAACGAGGTCCAGCCCTGCAGGAAGGCGTTGTCGTCGCGGCCGAACGGCTGCGACAGCAGCGGCAGGTATTGCAGGTAGGCGGCGGTGTTGTCCAGCAGGCCTCGCAGGATGTCGGCGGTCGGGCCCACCGCGATGATGAGCAGCATCAGCAGCAGGGCCAGCGCCACGTTCAGCTCGGACAGGCGCTTGACGCCCGCCTCGATGCCGGCCACGACCGAGCCCAGGGCGATCGCCGAGATCACGATCACCAGGATGATCTTGTTCTGCGCGTTGATCTCGATGCCATACAGGTGATGCAGGCCGGCCAGCGCCTGCTGCGCGCCCAGACCCAGCGAGGTCGCCAGGCCGAACAGCACGGCGAACACGGCCAGTATGTCGATGGCGTTGCCCAGCGCGCCGCGCGCGTGCCGTAGTCCGAGGATGGGATAGAACACCGACCGGATCGACAGTGGCAGGCGCAGGTTGTAGGTGATCAGCGCCAACGACAGGCCGACGACCGCGTAGATCGCCCAGGGATGCAGGCCCCAGTGGAATACCGAAGCGGCCATGGCCAGCTCTCTCGCGGGCGCGACCGCCGGGGCGATCAGCTGGCCCTGCGGGTCCAGCGGCGGCGCCAGGCCCAGCGGTGGATTGTTGAAATGCTGCACGGGCTCCATCACGCCGAAGAAGATCAGTCCGATTCCCATGCCGGTGGCGAACAGCATCGAGGTCCAGCCGACGAAGGAGTATTCGGGCTTCGCATCCTGGCCGCCGATCACGACGCTGCCCATGGGCGAGAAGATCAGGAACAGGCTGAACAGCACGAAGAGGTTGGCCGCGCCCATGAAGAGCCAGTCGAACGTCGAGGTCAGCCAGCCGCGAATGCCGTTGAGCGCGGCCTCGGTGGGGCCGGCCTGCAGCAGGGCGAAGATCACGAAGGCGGCGATCACGGCCACCGAGATGGGAAAGACGGGATGGTGGATGTCGAGGATGCCGAAGCGGATGTTGTCCTGGCCCGCCTGCGCGCTGCCCTGCAGGCGGTCCAGGAACCGATGGTGGGGATGGGTCATGATTCCGGCGCGCGCGCTACGGCGCGTGCCGCCTCCTTTGTGTTTTATGGTTGTGCCGCGCCTGGTTGCGGGCCCGCGGCGCACCTGCCTCGCATGCGACGGACCCGCAGCCATTCTTCTCCCAAGTGCTGCGCGGCTCTTTTCCGGGCCGGACGCGAAACTGCCTATTCCCGACATGGCGCGGGTCGTGCGTCGGGCGGGCTGGATGCGGTCGCAATCCGTCTGCTTCCTGTCGCCTGGCGACAAGCGCGCCCGCCCCGGCGGCGTCACCATCGCGTAGGCGCGGCCGTCCGGCCGGCACGACGCCGGCGCGGCCGGCCAGGAGACGAGCGATGGCAGAGAACAGAGGCGTGGTTTACATGGGGCAGGGACGCGTCGAGGTCCAGCCCCTTCGGTTCCCCGAGCTGGCGGATCCCCGGGGACGCAGGATCGGGCATGGCGCCATCCTGAAGGTGGTCGCCACCAATATCTGCGGTTCCGACCAGCACATGGTGCGCGGCCGCACCACGGCGCCCGCCGGCATGGTGCTGGGGCACGAGATCACCGGCGAGGTCATCGAGATCGGCCCCGACGTGGAGACGCTGCGGGTCGGCGATCTGGTGTCCGTGCCATTCAACGTGGCTTGCGGCCGTTGCCGCTGCTGCAAGGAACAGGACACGGGCGTGTGCCTGAACGTGAATCCGGACCGGCCCGGAGGCGCGTATGGCTATGTGGACATGGGCGGCTGGATCGGCGGACAGGCCCGCTACGTGATGGTGCCCTACGCCGATTTCAATCTGCTGCGCTTTCCCGACGCGGCGCAGGCGATGGAGAAGATCCGCGACCTGACCTGCCTGTCGGACATCCTGCCCACCGGCTACCACGGCGCGGTGTCGGCGGGCGTGGGGCCGGGCAGCACGGTCTACGTGGCCGGCGCGGGACCCGTGGGGCTGGCGGCCGCGGCCTCGGCGCGGCTGCTGGGCGCGGCCGTCGTCATCGTGGGCGACGTGAACGCGGCGCGGCTGGCGCATGCGCGCGCGTCCGGCTTCCAGACCGTGGACCTGACGCTGGACGCGCCCTTGTCCGAGCAGGTTGCGGCGATCCTGGGCGTGCCGGAGGTGGATTGCGCGGTCGACGCGGTGGGCTTCGAGGCGCGCGGCCACGGCGGGGAGGGCTCGCGGTCAGAAGCGCCGGCGGCGGTGCTCAATGCGCTCATGGAGGTGACGCGGGTGGCGGGCCGCATCGGCATTCCCGGGCTCTATGTCACCGACGATCCCGGCGCCGCCGATCCGGCCGCGCGGCGCGGCAGCCTGTCGGTCCGCTTCGGCCTGGGCTGGGCCAAGGCCCATAGCTTCCACACCGGACAGACGCCGGTCACGAAGTACAACCGGGCCTTGATGCAGGCCATCCTCTGGGATCGCCTGCGGATCGCCGACGTGGTGGGCGTGACGCTGATTTCCCTGGACGATGCGCCCAGGGGGTACGCCGAGTTCGACGCCGGCGCGCCGCGAAAATTCGTGATCGATCCGCACGGCGCGCTGCTGGCGGCCTGACCGCCACGCGGGCCTGGAGCCGGCGCGCGCCACGTCAGGCCCGCGC
>NZ_JCBANG010000098.1:0-21388 GCF_059760905.1 Achromobacter sp. 1011811831 | reverse complement strand
GAACCGTGAGGTTCCGGGGGCTTTTGCCTTGATGGCCCGCGCGGGGCCCGGGCTCAGGCCGCCAGCAGCTGGCGCAGCACGAAGGGCAGGATGCCGCCGTGCTGGTAGTAGTCCACCTCGATCGGCGTGTCGATGCGCAGCAGCACGGTCACGTCCTGCTTGGAACCGTCCTTGCGGGTGATCGTCAGCGTCACGTCCTGCATCGGCTTGATGCCGTTTTCCAGGCCGGAGATGTCGTAGGTTTCCTCGCCGGTGATGCCGAGCGACTGCACGCTGTCGTTGCCCTTGAACTGCAGCGGCAGCACGCCCATGCCCACCAGGTTGCTGCGATGGATGCGCTCGAAGCTGCGGGTGATCACGGCCTTCACGCCCAGCAGCTGGGTGCCCTTGGCGGCCCAGTCGCGCGACGAGCCGGTGCCGTACTCCTCGCCGCCGAACACCACGGTGGGGGTGCCGGCCGCGACGTACTTCATGGCCGCGTCATAGATGGACATCTGTTCGCCCGAGGGCTGGAACAGCGTGTCGCCGCCTTCGAAGCGGCTGCCGTCCGGCAGCGCGGGAATCATGAGGTTCTTGATGCGTACGTTGGCGAAGGTGCCGCGCATCATGATCTCGTGGTTGCCGCGGCGCGAGCCGTAGCTGTTGAAGTCGGCCTTCATCACGCCGTGTTCCTTGAGCCACTTGCCGGCGGGCGAGGTTTCCTTGATGGAGCCGGCCGGCGAGATGTGGTCGGTGGTGACCGAGTCGCCGAACACGCCCAGCGCGCGCGCGCCCTTGACGGTCGGGGTGGCGCCCGGCGTCATGCCGAAGTCCTGGAAGAACGGCGGTTCGGCGATGTAGGTCGAGTCGGGCCAGTTGTAGGTGTCGCCGGTGACGCCCTTGATGTGTTCCCAGAGTTCGCCGGGGTTGCTCTTGACCTGGCCGTAGTTGGCCTGGAAGGCCTTGGGATCCAGCGCGAACTTGAGCAGCGCGTCGATTTCCTCGGTGCTCGGCCAGATGTCGCCCAGCCACACGTCGCCGTTCTTGCCTTGGCCCACGGGCTCGGTCATCAGGTCGCGCGTGATGGTGCCGGCCAGGGCATAGGCCACGACCAGCGGCGGCGAGGCCAGGAAGTTGGCCTTGATGTTCGGGTGGATGCGGGCCTCGAAGTTGCGGTTGCCCGACAGCACGGCGGCGCAGACCAGGTCGTTGCCGGTGATGGCTTCGTTCAGGTCCGGGGTCAGGTCGCCGGCGTTGCCGATGCAGGTGGTGCAGCCGTAGGCGGCCACGTCGAAGCCCAGCTTTTCCAGGTAGGGCAAGAGGCCCGTTTTGGTCAGGTATTCGGTGACCACGCGCGATCCGGGGGCCAGCGAGGTCTTGATGTGCTTGGGCACGGTCAGGCCGGCTTCGACGGCCTTCTTGGCCAGCAGGCCGGCCGCCAGCAGCACGCTGGGGTTGGACGTGTTGGTGCAGGACGTGATGGCCGCGATCAGGATGTCGCCGTTCTTGACCTTGGTGCCGGCGCTGGTGGTGTAGGTCTGGCCGAGCTTGTCGGCGGGCTGGTTGAAGCCGTTCTCGGCGACCGGCTTGGAGAACAGGTCGATGAAGGTGTTCTTGACGTTGCCGATCTCGATGCGGTCCTGCGGACGCTTCGGGCCGGCCAGCGAGGGCGCCACCGTGGACAGGTCCAGCGTCAGCAGCTTGGTGAAGTTGATGTCCTTGGCCTTGGGCACGCCGAACATCTTCTGGGCCTTGAAATAGGCCTCGAAGGCGGCGATCTCGGCTTCGGTGCGGCCGGTGCCGCGGAAGTAGTCGATGGTGCGCTCGTCGACCGGGAAGAAGCCCATGGTCGCGCCGTACTCCGGCGCCATGTTGCCGATGGTGGCGCGTTCGGCCACGGACAGGCTGGCGGTGCCTTCGCCACAGAATTCCACGAACTTGCCCACCACTTTTTCACGGCGCAGCATTTCGGTGATGGTCAGCACCAGGTCGGTGGCGGTGACGCCGCCGCGCAGCTTGCCCTTGAGCTCCACGCCGACCACGTCGGGGGTGAGGAAGTACACGGGCTGGCCCAGCATGCCGGCCTCGGCCTCGATGCCGCCCACGCCCCAGCCGACCACGCCGATGCCGTTGATCATGGTGGTGTGGCTGTCGGTGCCCACCAGCGAGTCGGGGTAGTAGACGTTGTGCTTCTTGTCCTGGTGCACGCCGCGCGCCAGGTATTCCAGGTTGACCTGGTGGACGATGCCGAAGCCCGGGGGCACCACGCCGAAGGTGTCGAAGGCCTGCATGCCCCACTTCATGAACTGGTAGCGCTCTTGGTTGCGCTTGAATTCCAGCTTCATGTTCAGGTCCAGCGCGTTCTTGGTGCCGAAGTAGTCGATCATGACCGAGTGGTCGACCACCAGGTCGACCGGCACCAGCGGCTCGATGCTCTTGGGGCTCTTGCCCATCTGGTCGGCCACCGAGCGCATGGCGGCGATGTCGGCCAGCAGCGGCACGCCGGTGAAGTCCTGCAGCACGACGCGGGCCACGACGAAGGGGATTTCATCCTCGCGCCTGGCGTTGGCCTGCCAGTTGGCCAGCTGCTTGACGTGTTCTTCGGTGACTTTCTTGCCGTCGCAGTTGCGCAGCACCGATTCCAGCACGATGCGGATGGAGACGGGCAGCCGCTGCACGTCCACGCCCAGGGCCTTGCCCAGGGCCGGCAGCGAGTAGTACTGACAGGACTTGTCGCCGATCTTGAAGTTCTTCAGGGTGTCGAGGGTGTTGTGCGGCATGATGGACTCCATGGTTTCGCCCGCGTGAAGCCGGCATTTTCTGGCGTTTTGGCGCGTTTGTCATTCTAAGCGTGACAAGCTCGCGGCGGACCTTGTGTCTTATATCTTATATAAGACTTGGGTGGCGCGTCAAAGTTCCGGCCCTGCCCAAACCGGGCCCGAGGCCGTCCGGTCCGCCTCGCGCGCCGCCGCCAGCGCGCAAGGCGACGGGCGCATCCCCGTGGGGATCCCGTTTTTTACCAAGAAAGTCCTGCAAGCGTGTGGCGGCCGGCGCGCGGCGGGCGTTCAGCCCAGCCGCGCGGGCAATTCGGCGATGGCGAAGTCCAGGAACCGCCGCAGGGCCAGCGGCGTGCCTCGGCGGGCGGGCATGACCGCGTAGATGCGGGCCGGCGCGGCGGTCCAGGACGGCAGCAGGGCGACGAGGTCGCCGCGCGCCAGCGAGGCCGCGCACAGATAGTGCGGCAGCAGCGCGATGCCCAGGCCGGCGCGCGCCATCTCGCGCACCGCGGCCGGATTGTTGCTCAGGCTGCGGGGCGTGAACTCCAGCGACTCCCGCTCGCCCGAGGGATGGCTGAATTGCCAGCTCTGCAGGCTGTCCTGCGTGGCATGCGCCAGCAGCGGCAGGGCGGTCAGATCGCGCGGGCGGCGCAGGTCGGCGCGCGCCAGCTCCGGCGCGGCCACCAGCGCCAGCGGAACCGGGGCCAGTTCGCGCGCCACCAGCCGCGAGTCCGTCAGCGAGGCGCCCTGCGCGCGGAAGGCCAGGTCGTAACCCTCGCCCACCAGGTCGATGATCTGGTCGCGGGTGTCCAGCAGCACGCGCACGCGCGGGTGCTGCTGGCAGTAGCGCCCGATCAGGTCGCCCAGCAGCGTGACCGCCAGGGCCGACGGCGCCGTGATGCGCAGCAGCCCGCTGGGCGTGTCGCCCATCGACGCCGCCAGGTCATAGGCCGTGCGCGCCTCGCGCGCCATGGCGCGGGCGTGCACATAGATCTGTTCGCCCATGGGCGTTAGCGAGATATGCCGGGTATTGCGTTGCAGCAGGCGCAGCCCCAGCCGGGCTTCCAGGTCGGCCACGCGCCGGCTGAGCTTGGAGCGCTGCAGGCCCAGGATGCGGGCGGCGGCGGAGAAACCGCCTTTTTCCACCACCTCGCTAAAGAGCAGCAGGTCGTCGAGATGGTGAATATACGAGTTCATGAAGGGCGCGCGCGTGTTGAGATTGTCCTGGCAAGCAGGACAATTATTCCTGAAATTGGCCTCTATTGCCTGGCATGCGGAACGCCTAAGCTGTGCGCCACGCAACAATCAGGCAGCACATTCTTGACGATTCTTCTCAGCCCGCTGGTCGCCAGCCAGGCCCAGCCGGTCGGCGAGGCCTGTTCCATCCGCCAGTTCCGCCATACCGATTTCCCCCTGGGCATGTCGCCGCTGGTGCTGGTGGACCATTTCGTCATGACGGGCCCGACCTTCGCGCCGCATCCGCACGCCGGCATTTCCGCGGTGACCCTGCTGTTCGAGGACAGCCAGGGCGTGATGCAAAGCCTGGACAGCGTGCGCAACGACCACGAGATCCGCGCGGGCGACCTGCACTGGACCCTGGCCGGCAAGGGGATCGTGCATACGCAGCAGCCGGTCGGCCCGGCCCGGCTCAACGGTCTGCAGATGTTCGTGAACCTGCCCGAGCGTCTGAAGGCGCTGCCGCCGGCGACCTCGCTGCTGCGCGCCTGGGAAATGCCCATCATCCAGAGCGACGCGGGCCGGGTGCGCGTGGTGTCGGGCGCCTACGACGGCTGGGAATCGCCCCCGCTGGGTCCCGAGCCGCTGCTGATCCTGGACATCTGGCTGCGGCCGGGCGCCACGCGCCTGGTGCCGCTACCCGACGGCTGGAATGCCTGGGTCTATGCCGTGCAGGGCGACCTGGGCCTGCGCGCGCGCCACCAGCTCGGGGCCGGCGCGGCGCCGGCCGCCAAGCGGCAGGGGGAGGATCCGGACTTCGCCGTCCTGCATACGGGTTCGGCCGTGGCCGCCTCGGCCGACGGCGACGGCATGCTGCTGTTGATCGCGGGCCGGGCGCCCGCGCACATCGTCCTGATCGCGGGGCCCGTCATCGACGAGCCCGTGATCCAGCGCGGGCCGTTCGTGATGGCCTCGCAGCGCGCGTTGGACGAAGCCATGCGTGCCTATGACGCCGGCGATTTCGGACTGATTCGCGACGACGGGGAGGCGCCGGGCAGGCCCGCGGAGCCGGCCGGCGCGGACTGAGCCGCTATTCCGACGCGCCGCCGCCGGTGTATTCCTGGCGGTCTATGCCATGGCGCTGGAGCTTGTCGTAGAACGTCTTGCGAGGAATGCCCAGCGCTTCCAGCGTGGATTTGATGTCGCCATGATGGACGGCCAGCGCGTCGCGGATCAGCTGCGCCTCGAAGCGTTCCATTCGCTCCGGCAGGCTGCCTGAGCCGGCGGCGGGCTGCGGCGCCGACAGCGGCGCGCCGCCATGCACGCCCAGCACGACGCGCTCGGCGAAGTGGGCCAGCTCGCGCACGTTGCCGGGCCAGGCGTGTTCCTGCAGATGTTGCCGGACCTGCGCCGGCAGGTCGGGGATGTCGCGCTGGAAGCGCCGCGAGGCGATGCCCAGGTAATGCGCGAACAGCAGCGGAATGTCGTCGCGCCGTTCGCGCAGCGGCGGGATCCGGATGGTGACGACGTTCAGGCGATAGAACAGGTCCTCGCGGAAATGCGGGCGCGCCAGCGGGCTGCCCAGGTCTTCCTTGGTGGCCGCGACCACCCGCAGGTCCAGGCTGCGCACGTCATTGGTGCCCAGCGGCGTGATCTGGCGGGTTTCCAGCACGCGCAGGAACTTGACCTGAATGTTCAGCGGCATGCTCTCGATCTCGTCGAGGAACAGCGTGCCGCCGCTGGCATGCTCGATGCGGCCGATGCGCCGCTTCTGCGCGCCGGTGAAGGCGCCCGCCTCATGGCCGAACAGCTCGCTTTCGATCACGCTTTCGGGCAGCGCGCCGCAATTGATCGCCACCAGCTCGTGCTGACGGCGGCGGCTCAGTCGGTGCAAGGCGCTGGCGACCACTTCCTTGCCGGTGCCGGTCTCGCCTTCCACCAGCACGTCCACGTCGGCGTCGGCGATATGCCGCAGCGTCTGCTTGATCCGCTGCATGGCCGGGGTGTTGCCGATGAATGGCACCGCGTCGGCGCCTGCGGCGAACGCCGCTTCCTGCAGGCGGCGATTTTCCAGGACCAGCCTGCGCTTCTCGGCGGCGTGGCCGATGGTGGCGATCAGGCGCTCGGCGGGATAGGGCTTGGCCAGGAAGTCGTAGGCGCCCTCGCGCATGCACTGGACGGCGGTGGCGATGTCGCCGTGGCCGGTGATCAGGATGACGGGAATCTCGGCATCGATGTCGCGCAGCCGCTGGAATAGCTGCAGCCCGTCCATGTCCGGCATGCGGATGTCGGTCACCACCACGCCGTCGAACGCGCGCGTCAGCACGGGCAGGGCGGCGCGGGCGCTGGCGTGGGCCTCGACCTGGAAGCCGTGCAGCTTCAGCGTCTGGCTGTTGGCTCGGCGCAGCTCGGCGTCGTCGTCGATGAAGACCACGCGCGCGGCGGGCTTGGCGGGCAGGGCGGCGGCGCCGGACGGCGGCGCGGAAGAGGCGGATCGGCTCATGATGCGGGAAGGGAGGACGCCTTGCGCAGCGTCAGGATGAACAGGGCGCCGCGTCCGGGACCGTGGGGCGCGGGGAACTCCGGGTCCGTGGCGTCTGCTGCGCGCAGCTCGCCGCCGAATTCGGCGACGATGTCGCGGGAGATCACCAGCCCCAGTCCCAGGCCCTCGGGCTTGGTGGTGTGGAAGGGCGTGAACAGACCGGCCAGCGCCTCGGCGCTCAGGCCCGGCCCGTTGTCGTGGAAATAGAGCCGCACCCGCTCGCCCTGGTCGCGCAGGGCCAGGGTGATGCGGCCGCCGGGTTGGCCTTCCAGCGCGTCCAGCGCGTTCTGCAGCAGATTGACCAGCACCTGTTCCAGCCGGATGCGGTCGGCCAGCACCCGCGCGTCCTGGCCGGCGGCCGGCCGATGCAGCGCCACGCCCTGCCGCGCGGCGCGCGGGCCGGCCAGCAGCAGCGCGCCGTCCAGCGCCGCGCCCAGGCTGATCGGCGCGACCTGCGTGCTGGCCTTGCGCGAGAAGGCGCGCAGCTCGCCGGTGATATGGCCGATGCGTTCCGTGAGCGAGGCGATGGATTCCAGGTTTTCGCGCGCGGTGTCCGGATCCTGGCGGCGCAGGAATTCGGCGGCATTGTCCGCGTAGCTCCGGATGGCGGCGACCGGCTGGTTGATTTCGTGCGCGACGCCGGCGGCCACCTGTCCCAGCAAGGCCAGCTTGCTGGCCTGGACCAGTTCATCCTGCAGTGTGTGCAGCCGCGCCTGGGCGCGTTGGCGTTCGTCCATTTCGCCGAGCAGCCGGTCGTTGGCCAGCCGCAGCTGCGCCGTGCGTTCGTGTACCTGGTCGGCGAGCTGCTGGCGGATGGCGGTCTGCTGCCGGGTGTGCTCATGGCCGCGGTGCCGGCGGTAGAGCAGCACGCCGACGATGGCGGCCAGCAGGCTTTGCGCCAGCAGTGCGCCCAGCTGGGCATTGGCGCTGGCGCGGTTCAGCGCGGACTGCACCGGCGACAGCAGGTGCAGCGTCCATCCCGGCGATTCGGTGATGGGCAGCGTGGTGTGCAGCAGCGGCGAGCCGGCCGGTATTTGCGGCAGGGCCACGTCCGCGCGCACCAGCGTTCCCGTGCTGCTGGTCTGCAGCGGCGGGCTGATCGGCACGGACTGGAAGCGGGCGTCGCCGAATTGCAGGCTGGTGCGCAGCCGCTGCGCCAGCTCTTCGGATAGCGGCGCCAGCACGTCGAAGCGCCATTGGGGCAGGCTGCCCAGCAGGACCACGCCGTGTTCGTCGGTGACGAAGATCGGCGCGTTGGACTGGCGCCAGTCGGCCTCCAGCTCTCGGAAATCCACCTTCAGCACCACCACGCCGAGCATGCCGCCATCCGGCGCGTCGACGCGGCGGGACAGGTACAGGCCGGCTTCGTGGCTGATGGTGCCGAGCGCGAAGTGCTCGGCCGAGCCGTGCGCGACCGCGCCGCGGAAATACGGCCGGAACTGGTAGTCCACGCCCTCGAAGCTGGCCGGCTCGCGCCAGTTGCTGGCGGCGATGGCGTAGCCCGTGCGGTCCAGCACGTAGATGGCCGCCGCGCCCACGCCGCGGCTCAGGGCTTCGAGTTTTTCATCGAGCGGCCCGATCTGGGCCGGCACGGGATCCAGCAGCGCCGCGCGCAGGTCCACATCGCGCGTCAGCACGAAGGGCAGCGCGCGGAATTTGTCCAGGTTGTTGCGCAGCAGGGCGGCGTTGATCTGGCTGGCGTTGCGCGCCAGCTGGGCCGCCTCCCGCAGCGCGCCTTCGCGCGCCCAGCCGGTGGCCAGATGCAGCACGGCGAAGATGGCGCCGATGAGCAGCAACGCCAGCATGATGCGCGCGGGCCAGCCCATGCCCGGCTTGCTGGCGGGCGGCTCGATGCGCGGGAAGGGGGAGGGATCGGACATGGTTGTGCGGTTTTTCGCACATTTTATCCCTGGCTTGTGCGGACTTTCGCAGGCAGGATCCGCCGATGTTCATTTTAAAAAATGAAAGTCGTGGTTTTTCAACGAGTTGGAAGATCTTTGTGTTCCCGGGCGGGTTGGCACGCCGTTTGCATAGGAAAGGACAAGCCCGTGGCGCGTCCGCGCGGTGAAATCGGCCGCCTTGTCACGCGGGGCGGCCATAAAAGAGATAACGCCCCGACGCCCGCGCTGCTGAATCGCGCGGAGCTGGGGCCCTGGTGGGGACAAAACCCATGATCGACACTGATCAAGGCGCGCCCGCGCGCAAGCTGAAGTTCTATCAAGTCCTGTACGTGCAGGTGCTTTTTGCCATCGTGGTCGGCATGTTGCTCGGCCACTACAAGCCTGAACTGGGGCAGTCCATGCAACCGCTGGGCGACGGCTTCATCAAGCTGGTGAAGATGATCATCGCGCCCGTCATCTTCCTGACCGTGGCCACCGGCATCGCCGCCATGAGCGACCTGAAGAAGGTCGGCCGCGTGGCGGGCAAGGCCATGCTGTATTTCCTGGTGTTCTCGACGCTGGCCCTGGTGGTCGGCATGGTGGTCAGCCACATCGTGCAGCCGGGCGCCGGCATGCACATCGACCCCAAGACGCTGGACGCCAAGGCGGTGTCGGGCTATGTGGCCAAGGCCCATGACTCGACCATCACCGGCTTCCTGATGAACATCATCCCGACGACCATCTTCAGTCCTTTCGTCGGCGGCGACATCCTGCAGGTGCTGTTCGTGGCGGTGCTGTTCGGCATCGCGCTGGCGCAGGTCGGCGAGCGCGGCAAGCCGGTGCTGAACTTCCTGACGGCGCTGGCCCAGCCCATCTTCAAGCTGGTCGCCATCCTGATGAAGGCGGCGCCCATCGGCGCGTTCGGCGCCATGGCCTTCACCATCGGCAAGTACGGCATCAAGTCGGTGGTCAACCTGGCCATGCTGGTGGGCACGTTCTATGCCACCTCGGTGCTGTTCGTGGTGATCGTGCTGGGCGCGGTGGCGCGCTACAACGGCTTTTCCATCCTGAAGCTGGTGCGCTACATCCGCGAAGAACTGCTGCTGGTGCTGGGCACGAGCTCGTCGGAAGCCGCGCTGCCGACGCTGATGCAGAAGATGGAGAAGGCCGGGTGTTCGAAGTCCGTGGTCGGGCTGGTGGTGCCGACCGGCTATTCGTTCAACCTGGATGGCACCAATATCTACATGACCATGGCGGCGCTGTTCATCGCGCAAGCCTGCGACATTCCGCTGTCGCTGCCCGACCAGATACTGCTGTTGCTGGTGGCGATGCTGAGCTCCAAGGGCGCGGCGGGCGTGACGGGCGCGGGCTTCATCACGCTGGCGGCCACGCTGTCGGTGGTGCCCAGCGTGCCGGTCGCAGGCATGGCGCTGATCCTGGGCGTGGACCGTTTCATGTCCGAATGCCGCGCGCTGACCAATCTGGTCGGCAATGCCACGGCCGCCGTGGTGGTGGCGCGCTGGGAAGGCGAACTCGACCGCGAGCAGCTGCAACGGGCGCTGGACGGCCAGGACCTGCCGTCGCCCGGCGAAGCGCCCCAGCAGCAAGGCCAGAGCCTGGCGGTGCCGGTGCAGCAGGGCTGACGGGTCAGGGAATGCGGATGCCGACCGCGCGCAGCAATGCCGCGGTCTCGAATACCGGCAGGCCCATCACGCCGGTATAGCTGCCCGACAGGCTGGCGACGAAGGCGCCGGCCAATCCCTGGACGCCATAGGCGCCGGCCTTGCCATAGGGCTCGCCGCTGTCGCAATAGCGCGCGATGTCTTCCGCGTCCAGCACGCGCATGCGGACTTGCGTGACCGACACGGCTTCCCGCAGGCCGTCGCCGGTCCACAGGGCAACCGCGGTGCGGACCTCGTGCGTGGCGCCGGACAGGGCGCGCAGGATGCGTTCGGCGTCGGCGCGGTCGGCCGGCTTGCCGAGCACGGCGCCCGCCAGGATCACCGTGGTGTCGGCCGACAACAGGGGCAGCGGCGCCAGGCCCTGGGCCTGCATCCAGTCGCGTCCGCGCAGGGCCTTTTCCCTGGCGGTGCGGACCACATAGTCGGCGGCGCTTTCGCCCGCGTGCTGGGGTTCGTCCTCGCCGGGCGGGGCCGGCACCTGCAGCACCTCGTGCGCCACGCCCATCTGGGTCAGCAGCTCGCGGCGCCGGGGGCTGGCGGACGCCAGGTAGATGCGCGCGGGCGCGCCGGAAGTCGTGGTCTGGTCCATGCGGGGCTGGCCGCGCCCGGCGTCAGGCGCGGTGGTAAGGATGGTTGGTCATGATGGCCCAGGCGCGGTAGAGCTGCTCGGCCAGGACCACCCGCACCATGGGGTGCGGCAGGGTCAGCGACGACAGGCGGATCTGCCCGCCGCAGGACGCCTTCAGGTCGGCGTCCAGGCCGTCGGGGCCGCCCACCAGGAAGGCCACGTCCTGGCCACCCGCGCGCCATTGCTCCAGCTTTTGCGACAGCGCGACCGTGGTCAGGTCGCGGCCGCGCTCGTCCAGCGCCAGGCGCAGCGCGCCCGGGGGCAGGGCGGCATCGATGCGCTTGGCTTCCGCCGCCATCATCTGCGCCGGCGTCTTGCCGCTGGTGCGCGGCTCGGGCTTGATTTCGCGCAGTTCCAGCGCGCAGTCCGGCGGCAGCCGCTTGGCGTAATCGTTCCAGGCAGTCTCGACCCAGTCGGGCATGCGCGTGCCGACGGCCGCGACGATGAGTTTCACGACGGACTCAGTCGTCCACGCCGTCGTAGGCGCTGTCGCCGGCGACGGGGGCGACGCGGGTGGATTCCGGCAGCAGCTTGACGCGCACCGGCTTGCCGCCCCAGATCTCTTCCAGGTTGTAGTACTGGCGGATGGCGGGCTGCATGATGTGCACGACCACGTCGCCCAGGTCGACCACGACCCACTCGCCGGTGTCCTCGCCTTCGATGGTGATGCCGGACAGGTCCAGGGCGCGGCCACGGTCGGCGACGCTGGACGCCAGGGCGCGGGTTTGCCGGTTGGAGGTTGCGCTGGCGATCACCACCCGGTCGAACAGGCTGGTGAGGTGCGTGGTGTTGAAGACTTTGATGTCTTGCGCCTTGACGTCTTCGAGGGCATCGATGACGGCGCGTTGGAGTTTCTGTATATCCATAGCTGCGAATAATAACCCGCGGGCGGACGGCCGGAACCGATATTCACGGCGGACGCGCCCGGAGGGCGTGAGGGTTATCGGTAGAGATTGTGCGCCGCAATATACGCGGCCACGGGCGCGGCCAGCATGCCTTCGGTGGATTCGCCCGCGGCCAGGCGGCGGCGGATTTCCGAGGCGGATACGGCCATGGGCGCGAAGGGCAGGGATAGCAGCCCGCGACCCAGCTCCCGCAGGCGCGCCGCCAGTTCGGCGGGCGGCGCCAGCGGCGTGCCGGGGCGGACCGCCACGGCCATGTCCACGCGCTCGGCGATTTCGTCCCAGGCGCGCCAGGTGCAGAAGTTGGCCAGCTGGTCGGCGCCCAGCAGCCAGACGTAGCGGGCATCGCCGGGCAGGGCGCGCAGGGTGTCGATGGTGTAGGTGGCGCCGCCCCGCTCGATTTCGATCGGGTTGACGGCCAGGCCGGGCTGGTCCGCGATGGCCAGCGCCAGCATGTCGAGGCGCTGCGCCGGCGTCGCTTGCAGCGCCTCGCGCTGCCAGGGATTGGCGGTGGGGATCAGTTGCACCTGTTCCAGCGCCTGCGCCGACAGCGCGCTTTGCGCCAGCGCCACGTGCGCCAGATGGACGGGGTCGAAACTGCCGCCCAGGAGCCCGATGCGTTTCACGCCCAGTCCCGCGGCGTCAGGTAGGCCGCCAGCTCAGCCTCGGGTGTGCCCGCCTGCGGCTGCCAGTCGTAGCGCCAATGCGCCATGGGCGGCATGGACAGCAGGATGGATTCCGTGCGTCCGCCCGATTGCAGGCCGAACAGCGTGCCGCGGTCGAACACCAGGTTGAATTCGACGTAGCGGCCGCGCCGGTAGGCCTGGAAGTCGCGCTCGCGCTCGCCGTAGGCCAGGCCGCGACGGCGTTCGACGATGGGCATGTAGCTCGGCAGGAAGGCGTCGCCGACCGAGCGCGTCAGTGCGAACGAGGCGTCGAAGCCGGGCGCGTTGAGATCGTCGTAGAAGATGCCGCCGACGCCGCGCGTCTCGTTGCGGTGCTTCAGGAAGAAGTATTCGTCGCACCAGCGCTTGTAGCGCGGATAGTAGTCCGCGCCGTGCGGCGCTAGCGCGTCCCGACAGGTTTCGTGGAAATGGCGGGCGTCTTCCTCGAACGGGTAGTACGGTGTCAGGTCGATGCCGCCGCCGAACCAGAAAACGTCGTTTTCGTCGTGGCCGGGACGGGCCACGGCCAGGAACATGCGCACGTTCATGTGCGTGGTCGGCACATAGGGGTTGCGCGGATGCAGCACCATGGACACGCCCATGGCTTCCCAGGGGCGGCCGGCCAGCTCGGGCCGGTGGGCGCTGGCCGAGGGCGGCAGCTGCGAGCCCTTGACGTGGCTGAACAGCACGCCGGCGCGCTCGAACAGCGCGCCGCCTTCGAGCAGGCGCGACAGCCCGCCGCCGCCTTCGGCGCGGGTCCAGGAATCGCTGCGGAAGGCGGCGCCCTCCGCGTCTTCCAGCGCGCTGACGATGCGGGCTTGCAGGCCGGTCAGGTAGTCCCGGACCTCGGTGACGGGCAGGGCGCTCATCGGCCGGTTTTCTGCTGGGAGGGCTTGAGCGCGCGCCAGCCGATGTCGCTGCGGTACTGGCGGCCGTCGAAGTGGATGCCGTCGATCGCTTCGTACGCGCGGTCGCGCGCCATCTTGACCGAGTCGCCCAGCGCCGTCACGCACAGCACGCGGCCGCCGGTGGTCTGGACTTCCTCGCCTTCCAGGCGCGTGGCGGCATGGAACACCATGCAGTCCTCGGCGTCGGCCGGCAGGCCCTTGATGGCGTCGCCGGTGCGCGGCGTATTGGGGTAGTTGTGCGAGGCCAGCACCACGCCCAGGGCCGTGCGGCGGTCCCAGGTGATGTCGGCCTGGTCCAGCGTGCCGTCGACCGCGTGCTCCAGCGCGTCGAGCAGGTCGCTCTTGACGCGCATCATGATGGGCTGGGTTTCCGGGTCGCCCATGCGGCAGTTGAATTCCAGCGTCTTGATGGCGCGGTCCGGATCATCGCCGGGGGCGATCATCAGGCCGGCGTACAGGAAGCCGGTGTACGGGATGCCGTCGCGCGTCATGCCCTGCACGGTCGGCAGGATGATCTCGCGCATGATGCGGTGGTGCAGCTCGGGCGTGACGATGGGGGCGGGCGAATAGGCGCCCATGCCGCCGGTGTTGGGGCCCTGGTCGCCGTCCTGCAGGCGCTTGTGGTCCTGGCTGGTGGCCAGCGCCAGCACGTTGCGGCCGTCGCACATGACGATGAAGCTGGCTTCCTCACCGACCAGGCATTCCTCGATCACGACGCGCGCGCCGGCCTCGCCCATGGAGCCGTCGCCCAGCATGGCGTCGACCGCCGCGTGGGCCTCTTCCAGCTTCGCCGCGACCACCACGCCCTTGCCGGCGGCTAGGCCGTCGGCCTTGATGACGATGGGGGCGCCTTCCGCGTCGATGTAGGCATGCGCGCGGGCCGGGTCGGTGAAGGTCTCGTAGCGCGCCGTCGGGATGTTGTGGCGGACCATGAAGGCCTTGGCGTAGTCCTTCGAGCTTTCCAGCTGCGCCGCCGCCTTGGTGGGGCCGAAGATCTTCAGGCCGCGCGCGCGGAACACGTCGACGACGCCGGCCGCCAGCGGCGCCTCGGGGCCGACCACGGTCAGCGCGATGCCTTCGCGCTGGACGAAATCGGCCAGCTCCTCGGCATTGGTGAGCGCGATGTTTTCCATCTGCTCGGCGCGTTGCGTGCCGCCGTTGCCCGGCGCGACGTAGACCTTGTGTACGCGCGGGGAGCGGGCCAGCCGCCATGCGAGGGCATGTTCGCGGCCGCCCGAGCCAATTACCAGGAGTTTCATTATTGCGTGGTTCTGAAGGTTGCTTGCGGCTTACTGCGCTTCGTCGAAAACGACGGTCGTATAGACTTCCTGCACGTCGTCCAGGCCTTCCAGGGCGTCGAGCAGTTTCTGCATCTTGATGGCGTCTTCCCCGGCCAGCTCGGTTTCATTCAGGGCCTTCATGACGATGCCGTCCATCTCGGCCTTCAGGCCGGCGGCGTCGAAGGCCTTGCGCACGGCGGCGTAGTCGGCCGGCGCGCTGATCACCTCGATCACGCCTTCGTCATCGGTCGTCACGTCCTCGGCGCCCGCTTCCAGGGCGGCTTCCATGACCTTGTCTTCCGGGGTGCCGGGGGCGAACACGAACTGGCCGCAATGCTTGAACATGAAGGCGACCGAGCCTTCCTGGCCCAGGTTGCCGCCGTTCTTGGCGAAGGCGTGGCGCACTTCTGCCACGGTGCGGGTGCGGTTGTCGGTCATGCAGTCGACGATCACCGCCGCGCCGCCGATGCCGTAGCCTTCGTAGCGGACTTCCTCGTAGGCCTCGCCGTCGGCGCCGCCGGCGCCGCGCTGGATGGCGCGCTGGATGTTGTCCTTGGGCATGTTGGCGTCGGTCGCCTTGTCCCAGGCCATGCGCAGCCGCGGATTGCTGTCCGGGTCGGGGCCGCCGGCACGGGCCGCCACCGTGATTTCACGGATGATCTTGGTCCAGAGCTTGCCCCGCTTGGCGTCTTGACGGCCCTTGCGGTGTTGAATATTGGCCCATTTGCTGTGTCCGGCCATAGCGTTCCAGGATAAAAGGTCTTTGAAGGCGAGCATTTTACCGTGCCGGCGGGGCGCGCGCCCGGCTGCCCGCCGCTTGTGTCCGTCCGGCCACGCGCACAAGGCCGCCGGCAGGCTCTACACTTGGGCATCTGTTTCAACCGGTCCGGAGTCGTCCATGCCCAACCCCATCCTCATCGCCAAGAACGCGCAGACGGAACTGGCCCTGCTGCCGGCCTTGGCGAACCGGCATGGCTGCATCACCGGCGCGACCGGGACCGGCAAGACCGTCACCCTGCAGGTGTTGGCGGAATCGTTTTCCCGCATCGGCACGCCGGTGTTCATGGCCGACGTCAAGGGCGACCTGACCGGCGTCTCCCAGGCGGGCGCCGCCAGCCCCAAGCTGCAGGAACGGCTCAAGAACCTGGGCCTGGCCGAGCCGGCCTGGGCCGCCAGCCCGGTGGCGCTGTGGGACGTGTTCGGCGAGCAGGGCGCGCCGGTCCGGGCCACCATCTCCGACATGGGACCGCTGCTGCTGGCGCGCATCCTGGAGCTGAACGACACCCAGGAAGGCGTGCTGGCGCTGGTGTTCAAGGTCGCCGACGACGAGGGCCAGCTGCTGCTGGACCTGAAGGACCTGCGCGCCATGCTGCAGAACGTGGCCGACCGCAGCGCCGAGCTCAAGACCCGTTACGGCAACGTGTCGGCCGCCAGCGTGGGCGCGATCCAGCGCAGCCTGCTGACGCTGGAGTCGCAGGGCGCCGAGAAATTCTTCGGCGAGCCCATGCTTGATGTGGCCGACCTGATGCGCACCGACGCCCAGGGACGCGGCATCGTCAACGTGCTGGCCGCCGACAAGCTCATGCAGGCGCCGCGCCTGTACGCGATCTTCCTGCTCTGGCTGCTGGGCGACCTGTACGAAAAGCTGCCGGAAGTGGGCGACATGGAACAGCCCAAGCTGGTCTTCTTCTTCGATGAGGCCCATCTGCTGTTCACCGATGCGCCGCAAGCCCTGCTGACCAAGATCGAGCAGGTGGTCCGCCTGGTCCGCTCCAAGGGCGTCGGGGTGTATTTCGTCACCCAGAACCCGCTGGACATCCCCGATACGGTGCTGGGACAGCTGGGCAACCGCGTCCAGCACGCGCTGCGCGCCTTCACGCCGCGCGACCAGAAGGCCGTCAAGACCGCGGCGCAGACCATGCGCCCGAATCCCGGGCTGGATATCGAGGCCGCCATCACCGAACTGGGCGTCGGCGAGGCCCTGGTGTCGTTGCTGGACGCCAAGGGGCGGCCCCAGCCCACCGAGCGCGCCTGGATCGTGCCGCCGGCCAGCCGCATCGGGCCGGCCACCGATGCCGAGCGCCAGGCGTTGCGTCGGGCCAATCCCTTGTCGGCCAAGTACGAGCAGACGATTGACCGCGAATCCGCCTATGAAGTGCTGGCGGGCCGGGCGTCGACGCCTGTCGGTCAAAACGGCGGCGCCGCCGCGCCCGGCGCGCCCGCTGGCGGGCAGCCGCAGGGCAGCGAGGAAGGCGGCTTCATGCAGGGCTTGAACGAAGTGCTGTTTGGATCCACCGGCCCCCGGGGCGGCAAGCGCGACGGCGTGGTCCAGACCATGGCCAAGAGCACCGTGCGCACGGTCGCCCGGGAACTGGCCCGAGGCATCCTGGGGTCGCTGCTCGGCTCGAAAGGGCGCCGCTGAGGTCATGAGGGGTGACCGCGTACCCGCTTACGACTACGTGCCGTCACACGCAATGGTCTGAAATGGGATTTTTGCGGTCGGCCTCTCTGTAAGGCCCCCGGGTTTTTGTAACTGGGGGTATTGCACCACTATAATTTATGCCTATGATCTTGGGTGGTATATACCGAGAATCAAAGGGAAAAAATTGGTGGCTAAGAAACACAAGATTGCGGTGCTTCCGGGAGACGGCATAGGCAAGGAAGTCGTGCCCGAAGGCCTGAAAGTGCTGGATGCGGTCGCGGCGCGATTCGACATCGGATTCCAGTGGGACCACTTCGACTGGAGTTGCGATTATTACGCCAAGCACGGCAAGATGATGCCGGACGACTGGCGCGCGCAGATCGGCCAGCACGAAGCGATTTTCTTCGGCTCGATCGGCTGGCCGGCCACGGTGCCCGACCACGAGGCGCTGTGGGGTTCGCTGTTCAAGTTCCGCCGCGAATTCGACCAGTACATCAATCTGCGTCCGGTGCGCCTGATGCCCGGCGTGCCTTCGCCGCTGGCCAATCGCAAGCCCGGAGAGATCGATTTCTACATCGTCCGCGAAAACACCGAAGGCGAATACTCCAATAGCGGCGGTCGCCTGTTCGAGGGCACCGAGCGCGAGGTGGTGATCCAGGAGAGCGTGTTCACCCGTGTTGGCGCCGACCGCGTGCTGAAATTCGCGTTCGACCTGGCCCAGAAGCGCGGCAAGCACCTGACCGCGGCCACCAAGTCCAACGGCATTTCCATCTCGATGCCCTGGTGGGACGAGCGCGTGGCCGATATCGCCAAGAGCTATCCCGACGTGCGCTGGGACAAGTACCATATCGATATACTGTGCGCTCATTTCGTGCAGCACCCTGACTGGTTCGACGTCGTGGTGGCGTCCAACCTGTTCGGCGATATCCTGTCGGACCTGGGGCCGGCCTGCACGGGCACCATCGGCATCGCGCCGTCGGCCAACCTGAATCCCGAACGCAAGTTCCCGTCCCTGTTCGAGCCCGTGCACGGCTCGGCGCCCGACATCTACGGCAAGGGCATCGCCAATCCGATCGGCCAGATCTGGAGCGGCGCGCTGATGCTGGATTTCCTGGGCTATCCAGAGGCCTCAGCCGCCGTCGTGAGCGCGATCGAGACCGTGCTGGCGGACGGACCGCGCACCCGGGACATGCAGGGCACGGCATCCACCGCCGAGGTCGGAGACGCGATCGCGTCGCTGATTTCGGCGCGCTGAGCACCGTAGTGAGGAAGGGCTTTACAGAGTGAAAATGGACCAAGCGATCTCGCCTGCTCCGCCCGGCCACATTGGTGGCGGGCGGGCGGATCGATTCGTGCGCAAGTTGTTCCGCATGCTGCGTTCGCGCAGCCAGCGGCACAACCAGCATCTCTGGCCGTTTGTCCGCATCCAGCGAGATTCGCTGGGAACCATCAGTGGTTATCGGGCATTCGGCCGGTCGGTGCCCGTGACGCCGCTGGACGAAGGGTACGACCCTTCCGACGAAACCGTTCATCTGATCCTGAGTGGCCCTTCCATCGCGGAAATTCCCTATGACCGGATGAACATCCAGTGCGCGATGGGAGTGAACGGCGCGATCGTGCTGGCCAACAAGTACGACCTGCCGTTCAAGTATTACTGCATTATCGACCAGAACTTCGTGCGCGACCGCATCGCCCTGGTGCGCGAGATCGTGTCGCGCGACCTGACGCTGTACGTCTCGCCCGAGGTGTTGCGCTACATCGTCCAGGGCGTGCCCCAGGAAGAGATACGCTGCCGCATCTGCATCATCGAGCTCATCCTCGAGCGGGCCTATCAGCGCAGCACGGCGCCGGCGACGCTGGTGCGCATGGTCCAGGCGAATCCCGACCTGCACCTGCTGGATGCGGAGCTGGGGCTGGGCTTCAGCTTCAATGCGGCGCTCGGGGTGTTCGACGCCGACACCGTGGCCTATGCCGCGTTGCAGGTGCTGTTTTCGTATGGCGCCCGCAATGTTTACGTGCACGGCCTGGACCTGAGCCTTGAAAACGGCCTGCGCTTCTACGATGAAGGCGTGTCGCCCCAGAGCAGCCGGCTGGCGCGGCATTTCGCGCGCGTGATCGAGCCGTCCTTCAGGTTTGCCGCCAGGCATTGGGCCGAACGTGGTCTTTCGGTCTACAACCTGTCCCCGGTCAGCGCATTGCCGCCGGAAGTGATCGCGCGCAAGGACTGGCGCGAACTGCTCAAGCCCGATACCGTCGAGCGCAACGAAACCGCCTGAATCGCGCCACCGCTGCTGCGGGTCGCCAATGGCGGCCTCGGTGGCGCCATCACTCGTTCGCTGTATCAGCCCCATTCGCAACAGACCCGCCTCCAGGGCGGGTCTGTTCATTCCTGGCTGCCGCAGCGGCGGGCTGAAGGGCCTAGTGAGCCCCCGCCGCCGCTTCCGCCGCGCCGCCGCCGCCCGCCTTCGCGGACTTGGGCCGGGCGAACCAGACCAGGCCGGTCAGCAGCAGGAAAATCACCGCCGAGCCATAGAACACGTCCACCGCGGACATGGTGAAGGCCTGCGTGTTGATCATCCGGTCCACCAGCGTCAGCGCCTGCGCGTGTGATACGCCCAGCCCGTTCTGCAACGTGCCGACCGTCTGATCGAAGGCCGCTTGTCCCGGCCGCGCGATTTCCGTCAGCTGCGCGTGATGCATCGTGGCGCGGTTTTCCCATAGCGTGGTGGCGATCGAGGTGCCGAAGGCCCCCGCCGTCAGGCGCAGGAAGTTCGACAGGCCCGACGCCGCCGGGATGCGCCAGGGCTCGATGCTGGACAGCGTGATCGAGGTCAGCGGCACGAAGAAGGCCGCCATGGCCGCGCCCTGGATGATGGTCGGCGTCATCAGTGTGCGCACGTCGGTCTGGGTATTGAAGCCCGACCGCATGAAGCACACCAGCGCGAAGATCAGGAAAGCCACGGTGACGATCTGGCGCGGATCCCGGGTGGCCAGCATCTTGCCCACGACCGGCGTCAGCAGGATGGCCAGCAGTCCGACCGGCGCGGTGACCAGGCCGGCGTAGGTGGCCGTGTAGCCCATGTTGCTTTGCAGCCAGAGCGGCAGCAGCACCACGTTGCCGAAGAACACGCCGTAGGCCACGGCCAGCGTCAGCGAGCCGACGGTGAAGTTGCGCACTTTGAACAGGCGCAGATCCACCACGGGGTGCGCGTCGGTCAGTTCCCAGATCAGGAAGAACACGAAGGCCACGACCGCCACCGCCGCCAGGATCAGGATGGTGGGGCTGGCGAACCAGTCCAGTTCCTTGCCCTTGTCCAGCATGATCTGCAGCGCGCCGACCCACACCACCAGCAGGATCAGGCCCAGCTTGTCGATGGGCAGCTTGCGCGTGGGCGACTCGCGGTCGCGGTAGATGCGCCAGCTGATCCAGGCGGCCAGCAGGCCGACCGGCACGTTGATGTAGAAGATCCAGGGCCAGGTGTAGTTGTCGGAAATCCAGCCGCCCAGCAAGGGCCCGGCCACCGGCGCCACCAGCGTGGTCATGGACCAGACCGCCAGCGCCATGCCGGCCTTCGATTTCGGGAAGCTCGCGAGCATCAGCGCCTGCGACAGCGGGATCATCGGGCCGGCGACGGCGCCCTGCAGCACGCGGAAGGCGATCAGCGCCTCCAGCGACGGCGAAAAGCCGCAGAGCCACGAGGCCAGCACGAACAGCAGCGTCGACATCAGGAACAGCCGCACCTGGCCGAAGCGCTGCGTGAGCCAGCCGGTCAGGGGCACCGTGATGGCGTTGGCCACCGCGAAGGACGTGATCACCCAGGTGCCCTGGCTGGTGCTCACGCCCAGGTCGCCCGAGATGGTGGGAATGGACACGTTGGCGATCGAGGTGTCCAGCACGTTCATGAACACCGCCGTGGACAGCGCGATGGACCCGATGATGCGGGTCGCGCCTTCCAGCGGCGGGTGGGCGCCGGGGGGGCGGGCCGGCGCGGCGGGCGCGCCGCCGGCCTCGGGCTGGGCGGGAGTGCTCATGGCGGTTCCTCAGCGGGCCGGGGCGGCGGACGCCGCCGACGCCACCGCGTCGCTGGTGTCCAGGTTGTCACGGATGATCTTGGCGACCATGGCGTCGATCTCGCCGTGGGCCGGTTCGAACGCGCGGGTGGACCAGGCCGGTTCCTTGCGCTCGGTCTGCGTCAGCGGTTCGCCGTCCTGCTTGCCTACGTCGACTTCCACTTCCATCGACAGGCCCACGCGCAGCGGGTGCTTCTTCAGGTCCTCGGGATCGAGCGTGATGCGCACGGGCACGCGCTGCACTACCTTGATCCAGTTGCCCGTGGCGTTCTGCGCGGGCAGCAGCGCGAAGGCGCTGCCGGTGCCGGCGTCCAGGCCGGCGATCGTGCCGTGGTAGGTCACCGAGGTGCCGTACAGGTCGGCATTCATCTTGACGGGTTGGCCGATGCGCATCTTGCGCAGCTGGCCTTCCTTGAAGTTGGCTTCCACCCATACCTGGTCCAGCGGCACCACCGTCATCAGCGCGGCGCCGGAGG
>NZ_JCBANG010000097.1:0-21830 GCF_059760905.1 Achromobacter sp. 1011811831 | reverse complement strand
CTGCCGGATCCGGGCCTTTCGACATGCCTGGCGCGTGGCCTCAGGCCGAGGGCGGCACGTAGCCCTGGGCTTCGACGCTGCCGTCTTCGAACAGGAAGCGTTCCATTTGCTGCTGCAGGTACTTGCGGGCGCGCGAGTCAGCCAGGTTCAGGCGGTTTTCATTGACCAGGCGCGTCTGCACCTGCTTCCACTCTTCCCAGGCTTCCTTCGAGATGCTTTGCCAGATGCGCGTGCCCAGCTCGCCGGGATAGGGCGGGTAGTCCAGTCCCTCGGCTTCACGCTTCAATTTCACACAGTTAACGGTACGGGCCATGATTTCGCTGCCGGAAAGTGACGATAACGCCGCATTTTAGTTCATGCCTGCAACGGTCATGCGAGATGCCCTCTGCATCGCAAGGTTGTCGCGATCAAGGCCGCGCGGAGCCGGCTTTGCCGGTCCGCGGCGGCCCCCCTTGGGGGGGGCGCCCAGGTGGGAAGCGCGTAGCGCTTCGGGGGATCACAACTTCTTGATGAAGACCAGGCTGTTGCGCGAGCGGTTGTAGTTGTGCTGCTTTTCGCGCGGCAGGTCGGCGATGCCGCCCTGCACGAAGCCGCGCTTGATGAACCAGTGCGAGGTGCGCGTGGTCAGCACGAACAGGCGCTTGGCGCCGGCCGCGCGGGCGCGCGATTCCATGTGGCGCAGCAGGATCTCGCCTTCGCCCGAGCCCTGCCACTCCGGATGCACGATCAGGCAGGCCATCTCGGCCATCTGGTCTTCGGCGAAGTTGTGCAGCGTGGCGCAGCCGTAGATCACGCCGTCGTGCTCCAGCACGGTGAAGTTCTCGACGTCGCGCTCGATCACGCTGCGCGGGCGCGGCACCAGCGTGCCATCGGCTTCCAGCGGCTCGATCAGGCTCAGGATGGCGCCGACGTCGTCGATGGTGGCCGGGCGCAGGTCGTCCAGCGTGTCCTCGACCACCATGGTGCCCACGCCGTCGTGGGTGAAGATCTCCAGTAGCACGCTGCCGTCCAGCGAGAAGGGCAGCAGGTGCGAGCGGGCCACGCCGCGCTTGACCGCCAGCGAGGCGAATTGCAGGAAGTAGCTGGTTTCCTCGTCCAGCGTGCCGGCGGCCAGCAGCGCGTCGGCGTCCACGCGCGCCAGCTCGGTGTCGGGCGTGCCGTCGTCGTTCAGCACGCCTTGCGAGCTGGACAGGAAGATGAGTTTCTCGGCGCGCAGCGCCACGGCCACGCTGGTGGCCAGGTCTTCCATCGCCAGGTTGAAGGCGTCGCCCGTGGGCGAGAAGCCCAGCGGCGACAGCAGCACCACCGACGAACCCTTCTCGATGGCGAACTTCAGCGCGTCCACGTCGATCTTGCGGACCTGGCCGGTGTGCTTGTAGTCCACGCCGTCCAGCACGCCGGTGGGGCGGGCGGTGACGAAGTTGCCCGAGATGACCCGGATGTGCGAATGCGACATGGGCGTGTTGGGCAGGCCCTGGCTGAACGCGGCCTCGATGTCCAGGCGGATCTCGCCGGCGGCTTCCTTGGCGCATTCCAGCGCGGCGGCGTCGGTGGGCGACAGGCCACGGTCGAACTGCTGGGTATAGCCCTTCAGGCGCAGCTGTTCATTGACCTGCGGACGCGAGCCGTGCACCAGCACCAGGCGGATGCCCAGCGCGGACAGCAGCGACAGATCCTGCACCAGCGTGTTCAGCGCGCCGGCCTGCACCAGCTCGCCGCCGAACGCCACCACGAACGTCTTGCCTCGGAACGCATGCACATAGGGCGCCACCTCTCGGAACCATCGGACGAATTGGGCGGGCGCGAATTCGGGGGCTTCGAGGGCGGAGACGGTGTCTGGTTCCAGGTCGGGCATGATGGGTGGTTAGGTTCCTGATATATGGGACGGGCGCGGCGCCTGGCCGCGCCATGGCGCCGTTCGCGCGGGCGCCCCGGCATCGGGGGCGGCCTGCCGCGCGGGCGGCGTGGCGAAATTATATGACTGCCGGAGCCGGCGGGCAGCGGAAAAATCGCCTGCGCCCCGCCGGGGTTTCGCCGGGCCGCGCCGGCCGGCGGCCCAGGCGGGGCGCGGGACGCCGCGGAAATTTATAATGCCGGGCTAACCGGATAAATCCCACATGCCTGAATCATCCCGTCCGCGCGCGCCGCAAGCGGCCCGAGGCCCCGGCAGCCCCGACGCGCCCGCGTCCGGCGGCGCCCGCCCCGCACGCGCGCCGCGCCCCGAGCGCCCCGAGCGCGCCGAACGCACCGTACCGGCGGACCGCCCCGAGCGGCCCATTCCCGTCGTCACCTATCCCGAGGACCTGCCCGTCAGCGCCCGGCGGCAGGAGATCGCGCGCGCCATCGCGGCCCATCAGGTCGTGATCGTCAGCGGCGAGACCGGCTCGGGCAAGACCACGCAGCTGCCCAAGATCTGCCTGGAACTGGGGCGCGGCCGCCGCAAGATGATCGGCCACACCCAGCCGCGCCGCCTGGCCGCGACCTCGGTGGCCAAGCGCATCGCCGAGGAACTGAACACGCCGATGGGCGAGCTGGTCGGCTACCAGGTGCGCTTCAACGACCGCACAGGCCCCAACGCGGCCATCAAGCTGATGACCGACGGCATCCTGCTGGCCGAGTCGCAGCGCGACCCGCTGCTGCGCCGCTACGACACCATCATCATCGACGAGGCGCACGAGCGCAGCCTCAACATCGATTTCCTGCTGGGCTACCTGAAGCAGCTGCTGCCGCGGCGTCCGGACCTGAAGGTCATCATCACCTCGGCCACCATCGACGCCGAGCGCTTCGCGCGCCATTTCGGCGCGGCCGAGGACAAGCCGGCGCCGGTGATCGAGGTGTCGGGCCGGCTGTACCCGGTCGAGCTGCGCTACCGCCCCGTGCGCCAGGAGCAGGCCGAGGACGAGGACGCGCCGGCGCCCGCGCGGCCCGGCCGCGAGCGCGACCGCGAACGCATGTCCGGCGACGAGGAGCGCGACCTGATCGATGCCATCGTCGACGCGGTTGATGAATGCGCGCGCCACGGCCCGGGCGACGTGCTGGTGTTCCTGCCCGGCGAGCGCGAGATCCGCGAATCGGCCGAGGCGCTGCGTAAGCACCATCCGGTCGGCACCGAGGTGCTGCCGCTGTACGCGCGGCTCTCGCAGGCCGAGCAGGAGCAGATCTTCCACCCACGCGGCAATTCGCGCCGCGTGGTGCTGGCCACCAACGTGGCCGAGACCTCGCTGACCGTGCCCGGCATCCGCTACGTGGTCGACAGCGGCCTGGCGCGGGTCAAGCGCTATTCCTGGCGCAACAAGGTCGAGCAGCTGCGCATCGAGCCGGTCAGCCGGGCCTCGGCCAACCAGCGCGCCGGCCGTTGCGGCCGGGTCGGGCCGGGCGTCTGCATCCGCCTGTACGACGAGCTGGATTTCAACGCGCGCGCGCCCTTCACCGATCCCGAAGTGCTGCGCTCGTCGCTGGCCTCGGTGATCCTGCGGATGAAGGCGCTGAAGCTGGACGATATCGAACAGTTTCCCTTCGTCGAGGCGCCGCCGGGACGCGCGGTGGCCGACGGCTATCACTTGCTGCAGGAACTGGGCGCGATCGAGCAGTCGGCCGCCGATGATGGCGCCGAGGCCGCCTCGGGCGCGTCCTTCACGCTGACCCGCAGCGGCCAGGAGCTGGCCAAGCTGCCGGTGGACCCGCGCATCGGCCGCATGATCCTGGCCGCGCGCGACCAGCAGTGCCTGGCCGAGATGCTGATCATCGCCTCGGCCCTGTCGGTGCAGGACCCGCGCGACCGCCCCATGCAGGAGCGCGAGGCGGCCGAGGCCGCCCACGCCAAGTTCGCCGACGACAAGTCGGAGTTCATTTCCTTCCTGAAACTGTGGCGCTGGTACGGCGAGCAGGTGCAGCACAAGGGCTCGCAGCGCAAGCTGGTGGCGCTGCTGCGGCAGAACTTCCTGTCGCCGATCCGGTTGCGCGAGTGGCACGACGTGCATACCCAGCTGTCGGCGCTGGTGGGCGAGCAGGGCTGGCGCGTCAACCAGACCGAGGCCACCTTCGAGCAGCTGCACCTGGCGCTGCTGTCGGGCCTGCTGGGCAATATCGGCTTCAAGAGCGACGAGGGCGGCCACTACCAGGGCGCGCGCGAGATCCGCTTCCATATCCATCCTGGCTCGCGGCTGGTGAAGAAGGCGGGGCGCTGGGTGGTCGCGGCCGAGCTGGTGGAAACCACCCGGCTGTACGCGCGCTGCGTGGCGCGCATCGAGCCGACCTGGCTGGAACGGGTGGCCGAGCACCTGCTGCGCAAGAACTGGTCGGACCCGCGCTGGGAAAAGAAGGCCGGGCAGGTGGTCGCCAACGAGCGCGCCACGCTGTACGGCCTGACCATCTATACCGGCCGGCGCATCCACTACGGCCGGGTCAACCCCGGCCATGCGCGCGAGCTGTTCATCCGCCAGGCGCTGGTGCCGGGCGAGATCGACACGCGGCTGGCCTTCGTGGCGCACAACCGCAAGCTGATCGCGGGCATCGAGAAGCTGGAGCACCAGACCCGCCGGCCGGACATCCTGGTCGATGACGAGCTGATCTACGCCTTCTACGACCGCCAGTTGCCGGCCGACATCTCGCAGACCGCGACGCTGGAAAAGTGGGTGTCGGGGCTGGACAAGGCCGCCGCCGCCAAGCTCATGCTGACGCGCGACGAACTGATGCGCCACGAGGCCGCCGGCGTCACCACCGAGGTCTTCCCCAAGAAGGTCGAGTGGCAGGGCGTGAGCATGGCGCTGGATTACCACTTCGAGCCCGGCTCGCCGCGCGACGGCGTGACGCTGTCGGTGCCGCTGTTCGCGCTGAACCAGCTCGATCCGGCGCGCTGTGAATGGCTGGTGCCCGGCATGCTGAAGGAAAAGGTGCATCTGCTGCTCAAATCGCTGCCGCAGAAGCTGCGCCGCCATTGCGTGCCGCTGCCCGACTACGCCGCCGGCTTCTACGAGCGCTGGTTCGAGCGCCTGGCCGAGCCGCCGAGCGGGCTGGTCGACGCCGTGATCGCTGACATGTGGGACCAGGTGCAGGTGCGTCCGGCCCAGGCCGACTTCAAGCTGGAGACGCTGCCGGCGCACCTGTTCATGAACTTCCGCGTGGTCGACGAGCATGGCCGCATGCTGGCCGCAGGCCGCAACCTGGCGCAGCTGCGCGCCGAGTTCGGCAAGCAGGCCCAGGCCACGTTCCAGCAGCTGGCCGCGCGCGACACCGAGGTGGCGCAGGCGCTGGCGCACGAGAACCTGACCGGCTGGACCTTCGGGCCCCTGCCCGAGATCATGGAGATCAAGCGCGGCGGGCAGTCGGTGATCGGCTATCCGGCGCTGGTGGACAAGGGCGCGCATTGCGACCTGGATGTGTTCGACGATCCGGACGAAGCGCGCAAGCACCATCGCGCCGGCTTGCTGAAGCTGTTCCGGCTGGGGCTGCGCGAGCAGGTCAAGTTCCTGGAAAAGAACCTGGCCGACCTGACCAAGATCAGCATGCTCTATATGACGCTGGGCACGCAGGAGGAATTGCGCGACCAGATCATCGACTGCGCGCTGGGCCAGGCCTGCCTGGCCGAGCCCTGGCCGGTCAACGAGCAGCAGTTCGAGGCCCGGCGCGCCGACGGCAAGGGCCGGCTGGGCCTGCTGGCCCAGGAAGTGGCGCGGCTGGCCGGCGCGGTGCTGACCGAGTACGCGGCGCTGCAACGCAAGCTGCCCCAGGCCAAGCCGCACGCGGCCGCCTATGCCGACCTGCAGCAGCAGCTGGGCGCGCTGATGCCCAAGTGGTTCATCCGCGACACGCCCTATGCCCAGCTGTCGCACTATCCGCGCTATCTGAAGGCGGCGGTGGCGCGTATCGACAAGCTGCGCGCCGACCCGGCCCGCGACGCCAAGCTGGTGGGCGAGATGGCGCCGTTGCTGACGCAGTACCAGCGCGCGCGTGCGGCGCTCAAGGGCGCTCCGGATCCGCGCCTGGACGAGTTCCGCTGGCTGCTGGAAGAGCTGCGGGTGGCCTTGTTCGCCCAGGAGCTGCGCACGCCGATGCCGGTGTCGGTCAAGCGCTTGATGAAGAGCTGGGAATCCATAGCTAGATAGCTTCCCCCCCCCCCGAAGCGCTGACGCGCTTCCCCCCAGGGGGGCATGCCGACGGACCGGCAAAGCCGGCTCCGTGGCATCCCGATGGGGGAGCGTCTGTTGCTTGCGGGGCGTGAGTGCTGTGGCTGCGTGACAACCTGGGGGGCGGGCATGGCGGAAGTGGAGCGTCCAGAAGGGTTGTGGGCTTCGCGAGGTCTCGTTTTTTGGGGCGTGTGCAAGTGGGTTGAAAGTGCGTTGAAAGCCGGTTGAAATGGCCAGGGATTTCAAGCGCCGGCGTTCAGAAATGCGTCATCTGGTTATGCTTGAATGCTCGGGCTTTTCGACTCCCTCCGCCCTGGAGCCTTGCCGCCATGTTCGAGCTGTTCAGCAACCGGACCCGCCCATCGTCCCTGTCCCGCTCGGCGCCCAATCGATGGGACTGGGCCCTGCTGCCGCTGGTGCTGGCGATCCTGGCGCTGATGGCCTACGGGGCCTCGCAGATGAGCCGGCCCTTCGCCGTGGGCGAGGAGCTGCCGATCTCGCTGGATCCGGTCTACCTGCCGTACTACCTGCTGCGCACCATCCTGCGCATGTTCACGGCGCTGGCGTTCTCGCTGGTGTTCAGCTTTGTCTTCGCCGCCATCGCCGCCAAGTACCGGACGGCGGAAAAGGCCATGGTCCCGATGCTGGACATCCTGCAGTCGGTGCCCATCCTGGGCTTCCAGGCCATCGCCATCGCGCCCTTCATCGCGCTGTTCCCCGGCAATCTGCTGGGCGTGGAATGCGCCGCGATCTTCGCCATCTTCACTTCGCAGGCCTGGAACATGGCGTTCAGCCTGTACCAGTCCATGTGTACGGTGCCGCCCGAGCTGAACGAGGCGGCGCGCGTGTTCCGGCTGTCGGGCTGGCAGCGTTTCTGGCGGCTTGAGCTGCCCTATGCCACGCCGGGCCTGCTGTGGAACATGATGATGTCCATGTCGGGTGGCTGGTTCTTCCTGGTGGCGGCCGAGGCCATTTCGGTGGCGGGCCAGGACATCAAGCTGCCCGGCATCGGTTCCTACATCGCCGTGGCCATCGAATCGGAGAACGGCGCCGCCATCGCCTGGGCCATCCTGGCCATGATGGCCGGCATCCTGCTGTACGACCAGTTGTTCTTCCGCCCGCTGCTGGCCTGGGCCGACAAGTTCCGCTTCGAGGAATCGCAGGGCGACGCCGCGCAGCAGTCCTGGCTGCTGGACTGGACCCGCCGCAGCCGCTGGATGATGGCGCTGTCGAACCGCTTCTGGGCGCGCATGCGCCGGGCGCTGGGCTGGTTCAGCGTGCCGTATGACGGCACCTCGATCCGCGCCCGCGCCAAGGCGCCCGATCCGCGCTGGTCGCGCGTCTGGGACTCCCTGCTGGCCGCCGGCGCGCTGCTGGCGACCTACAAGCTGGTGGTCTTCGTGCACGAGGACGTGGGCTGGAGCGAGGTGCTGCACGTGGTGGGCCTGGGCGGCATCTCGCTGGTGCGCGTGCTGCTGCTGATCGGCCTGGCCTCGCTGTTCTGGGTGCCGGTGGCGGTCTGGATCGGGCTGCGGCCGAAGTACTCGCAGAAAGTCCAGGCCGTGGCGCAGTTCCTGGCCGCCTTCCCTGTCAACCTGCTGTTCCCGCTGGTGGTCTTCGTGATGGTGGCCTGGAAGCTGAATCCGGACATCTGGCTGAGCCCGTTGATGGTGTTCGGCACCCAGTGGTACATCCTGTTCAACGTGGTGGCAGGGGCGTCCACCATTCCCAACGAATTGCGCCTGGCCTCAGCCAACCTCGGGCTGAAGGGCTGGCTGCTGTGGCGCCGGGTCTATCTGCCGGCCGTGTTCCCCAGCTTCATCACCGGCGCGATCACCGCCAGCGGCGGCTCGTGGAACGCCAGCATCGTGTCCGAGTACGTGAGCTGGGGCGATACCTCGCTGATGGCCACCGGCCTGGGCAGCTATATCAAGCAGATGACCGAGCAGGGCGACTTCCACCGCATCGCGCTGGGCATCGGCGTGATGTGCGTGTTCGTCATGCTGCTGAACCGATTCTTCTGGCGCAAGCTCTATCTGTTGGCCCAGGACCAGGGCCGCTAGGAAACCTCATGAACGCCAATACCCTGATCGAACTGCATGACGTGGGCAAGTCCTTCCGCGCCGCCGACGGCACGGCGCGGCATGTGCTGGAGCATGTGGATTTCATCCTGCATGAAGGCGAGATCGTGGCCCTGCTGGGCAAGTCCGGCTCGGGCAAGTCCACGCTGCTGCGCATCATGGCGGGCCTGGTCAATGCCGACCAGGGCACCGTCATGTATCGGGGCCAGCCGGTGTACGGCCCGGCGGCCGGCATCTCCATGGTGTTCCAGTCCTTCGCGCTGTTCCCGTGGCTGACGGCCCAGCAGAACGTGGAGCTGGGGCTGGAGGCGCAGGGCGTGGCGCCGGCCGAGCGCGCCCGCCGCGCCGACGAGGTGCTGGACCTGATCGGGCTGGGCGGCTTCGGCGGCGCGCTGCCGCGCGAGCTGTCTGGCGGCATGCGCCAGCGCGTGGGCATCGCCCGGGCGCTGGTGATGAACCCCGACGTGCTGCTGATGGACGAGGCCTTCTCGGCGCTGGACGTGCTGACCGGCGAGACGCTGCGAGACGACATGCTCGAACTGTGGGACGAAAGCCGCATCTCGACCAAGGGCATCCTGATCGTCTCGCACAACATCGAGGAAGCGGTCATGATGGCCGACCGCATCATCGTGTTCGCCAGCGATCCGGGCCGCATCCGCAGCCAGGTGCAGATCGGGCTGCCGCGGCCGCGCAACCCGGATTCGGCCGAAGTGCGGGCGCTGATCGACGAGGTCTATGCACTGATGACCTCGCGTCCGGCGCACGGTGCGCCCACGCCGCGCCAGCAGGGCCTGGGCTACCGCTTCCCGCAGACCGAGGTCGAGCGCATGGAGGGCGTGCTGGACGTGCTGGCCGAGGCGCCGTTCAACGGCCGCGCCGACCTGCCCAAGCTGGCCGAGGAAGCCGAGATCTCCGACGACGACCTGCTGCCGGCCTGCGAGGCGCTGGGTCTGTTCGGCCTGGCCCAGATCGACCGGGGCGACATCTTCCTGACGCCGCTGGGGCAGCGCTACGTGCTGGCCGACCAGGGGCAGAAGCAACTCATCTTCGGCCGCCAGCTGCTGGCGCACGTGCCGCTGGCCGCGCATATCCGCCACAGCCTGGAGCAGGAGCCCACCGGCCAGCTGCCGGAAAAGAACTTCCTTGATTCGCTGGAGGAATTCCTCAAGCCCGACGAGGCCGAGCGCGTGCTGAAGATCGCGGTGGAGTGGGGGCGCTACGGCGAGATCTACGGCTACGACTACCGGACCGGCGTGCTGACGCTGCCGGAGCCGGAGCAGGAGCCGGCGGCCTGAGGCTTCCGGCGGGAGCCGCGCAAATGAAAAAAGCCGGCGCGGTCGCCGGCTTTTTCCTGTCCGCGCGGCGGCTCAGAGCGCGATGAACGCCACCACCACCAGCACGATCAGGCCGTACTTGACCGCCTTGTAGGCGTTGCGGTTCCAGGCCTTGAAGGCCTTGCGCTTCTGCTCGAAGCGCCAGTGCGCGTGCGTCAGCTTGTTGATGGCGCCGGTCTGGTCGCCGCCGTCGTTGGGCGAGCTGGCGGCCGACATCACCACTCGGCCGAACCAGCGGTTGAAGGCCTCGGCCCAGCGCCACTTCAGGGGGCGTTCGACGTCGCAGAACAGGATGATGCGGTTCTGCTGCGTCTTGTTGTAGGCCTCGTGCACATAGGTTTCGTCGAACACCACGCTTTCGCCGTCGCGCCAGCTGTAGGGTTCGCCGTCCACGATGATGTGGCAGCCGTCGTCGTTGGGCGTGGACAGGCCCAGGTGGTAGCGCAGCGAGCCGGCGAAGGGGTCGCGGTGCGGGTTGAGCTGGCCGTCCGGCGGCAGCTCGGCGAACATGGCGGCCTTGACCTTGGGCAGCGTCTTGAGGATGGCCACGGTCTTGGGGCAGAGTTCCTCGGCCGAGGGGTGGCGCGCGTCATACCACTTCAGGTAGAAGCGCTTCCAGCCGTACTTGAAAAAGGAGCTGAAGCCGATGTCGTTGTGCCCGTCGGCCGCGCGGATGCGGCGCATCTCGGCCATCTGCAGCGCTTCGTCGCGGATCGTCTCCCAATTGTCATCCAGCACCTTCAGCTCGTCGATCTCGCGCGACGGCAGGTAGGGCGTGGTGGGCACGCGCGAGGCCAGCACCATGAAGGCGTTGACCGGCGCCAGCAGCACGGAGTGGTCCAGCAGCTGCCGACTCAGCGGCAGCTTGACGCGGCCGCGGAAGTGCGCAAACAGGATGGCGGCGAGCCAGATCCCGGGAATGAGCCATTTCATACGTGAATCTCGTCCTGGAACAGGATTTCGGGTGCAAGGCGTATTGTTACACAGGGTTGCGGGGCGCCTGGATCGGGATCCCGGCGAGAAAGGGGTTTTGACCGATATGACTGGGTACAATTCCGGCCATGTCCGAAGCCGCAACAACTCCGTCCCCCTTTGTCCACCTGCGCGTCCACTCCGAGTTCTCGGTCGTCGACGGCATCGTGCGCATTCCCGACCTGATCAAGCGGGTCGCCAAGCTGGGCCAGCCGGCCGTGGCGCTGACCGACCTGTCGAACCTGTTCGGCCTGATCAAGTTCTACAAGGGCGCGCGCGGCGCCGGGATCAAGCCCATCGCCGGCTGCGACGTCTGGATCACCAACGACGACGACCGCGACAAGCCGTTCCGCCTGCTGCTGCTGGTGCGCAACCATCAAGGCTATCTGAACCTGTGCGAGCTGCTGACCCAGTCCTTCCTGGTCAACCAGGGCAAGGGCCGGGCCGAGATCCGGCGCGAATGGCTGCAGGGCCAGGAAGGCCTGATCGCCCTGTCGGGCGGGCGCATGGGCGATGTCGGCCAGGCGCTGGACGCCGGCAACGCCGTCTCGGCGCTGGCGCTGGCGCGCCAATGGGCGCTCCTGTTCCCCGGCAGCTACTACATCGAGCTGCAGCGCGCCGGTTTCGACGGCGACGAGGCCTACACCCAGGCGGCCATGCGGCTGGCGGCCGAGGCCGGCCTGCCGGTGGTGGCCACCCATCCGGTGCAGTTCCTGGACGACCATGAATTCCAGGCCCACGAGGCCCGCGTCTGCATCGCCGAAGGCGAGATCCTGGCCAATCCGCGCCGCGTGCGCCGCTTCACCAAGGACCAATACCTGCTCAGTTCCGAGGAAATGCACCGGCGCTACGCCGACGTGCCCTCGGCGCTGGCCAACACGGTCGAGATCGCCAAGCGCTGCAACCTGAGCCTGGTGCTGGGCAAGCCGCGCCTGCCCAACTTCCCCACGCCCGACGGCGTGTCGCTGGACGACTACCTGGTGCAGCTGTCCGAGCAGGGCCTGGAAAAGCGCCTGGCCTTCCTGTTCCCGGACGAGGCCGTGCGCGAGTCCAAGCGCGAGCAGTACTACGAACGCCTGCGCTGGGAGTGCAAGACCATCATCCAGATGGGCTTCCCGGGCTACTTCCTGATCGTGCAGGACTTCATCAACTGGGGCAAGAACAACGGCGTGCCCGTGGGCCCCGGCCGGGGTTCGGGCGCCGGCTCGCTGGTGGCCTATGCGCTGGGCATCACCGACCTGGACCCGATCCGCTATGACCTGCTGTTCGAGCGCTTCCTGAATCCGGAGCGGGTGTCCATGCCCGACTTCGATATCGACTTCTGCCAGGACAACCGCGAACGCGTCATCGACTACGTCAAGGAAAAGTACGGGCGCGCGGCCGTGAGCCAGATCGCCACCTTCGGCACGCTGGGCGCCAAGGCCGTGGTGCGCGACGCCGGCCGGGTGCTGGACATGCCCTATATGTTCTGCGACGGCCTGTCCAAGCTGATCCCGTTCAACCCGATGGATCCGTGGTCGCTGGAGCGCACGCTCAAGGACGAGCCCGCCTTCAAGGAACGCTACGAGCAGGAAGAGGAAGTGCGCGGGCTGGTGGACCTGGCCCAGCCGCTCGAGGGCCTGACCCGCAACATCGGCATGCACGCCGGCGGCGTGCTGATCGCGCCGGGCAAGCTGACCGACTTCTGCCCGCTGTATTGCCAGCCCGGGCAGGAGAACAGTGCGGTCTCGCAGTTCGACAAGGACGACGTCGAGGCCGCCGGCCTGGTGAAGTTTGACTTCCTGGGCTTGCGCAACCTGACCATCCTGGACTGGGCCGTGCGCTATGTGCGCCAGTTCAACGCGGACAAGCGCGACTTCGACGTGATGGCGCTGGAGCTGGACGACGCGGCGGCCTACAAGATCCTGTGCGACGCCAACACCACGGCGGTGTTCCAGCTGGAATCGCGCGGCATGAAGGAGCTGCTCAAGAAGCTGCGGCCCAACACCTTCGAAGACATCATCGCCATGCTGGCCCTGTACCGTCCGGGGCCGCTGGAATCGGGCATGGTGGACGACTTCGTCAACCGCAAGCACGGCCGAGCCTCGGTGGATTACTTCCACTCCGACCTGGAGAGCACCCTCAAGAGCACCTACGGGGTCATCGTCTACCAGGAACAGGTGATGCTGATCTCGCAGATCATCGGCGGCTACTCGCTGGGCGGCGCCGACCTGCTGCGCCGTGCCATGGGCAAGAAAAAGCCCGAGGAAATGGCCAAGCACCGCGAGCTGTTCGAACAGGGCGCCAAGGAAAAGGGCCATGACCCGGACCTGGCGGTCAAGCTGTTCGACCTGATGGAGAAGTTCGCGGGCTACGGCTTCAACAAGTCGCACTCGGCCGCCTATGCGCTGATCTCGTACCAGACCGCCTGGCTCAAGGCGTATCACCCGACCGAGTTCCTGGCCGCCACCATGTCGTCCGACATGGACGACACCGACAAGGTGCAGATCTTCTGCCGCGACGCCCAGGACAACGGCGTCGAGGTGCTGCCGCCGGACGTGAACCACTCGGGCTACCGCTTCGAGCCGGTGGCGGACAAGCACACCGAGAAGGGCAAGCCGCCGCGCACCATGCGCTACGGCCTGGGCGCGGTCAAGGGTACGGGGCAGGGCGCGGTCGAGGAAATCCTGCGCGCGCGCAAGGAAGGCGGCCCGTTCCAAAACCTGTTCGACTTCTGCCGCCGCGTCAGCAAGCATTCCGTCAACCGGCGCACCGTCGAGGCGCTGATCAAGGCCGGCGCCTTCGACGCCATCGAACCCAACCGCGCCGCCATGCTGGCTTCCGTGCCCACGGCCATGGAAGCGGCCGAGCAGGCCGCGCGCAGCGCCAACCAGGCCTCGCTGTTCGGCGACGACAGCGGCGACGTGGTGGCCGGCGAGCTGGCCAAGGTCGCGCCCTGGGACCTGCACAAGAAGCTCACCGAGGAAAAATCGGCGCTGGGCTACTACTACAGCGGCCACCTGTTCGACGCCTGGCGCGACGAAGTGCGCCGCATCGTGCCCATGCAGCTGGCGCGCCTGGAGCCGCAGCGCGACCTGCAATGGATGTGCGGCGTGCTGGCCGGCGTGCGCACCATGATGACCCGGCGCGGCAAGATGGTGTTCGCGGTGCTGGACGACGGCACCGCCCAGGTCGAGATCTCGGTGTTCAACGAGCTCTATGAAAAGCACCGCAACCGGCTGCGCGAGGACCAGCTGATCATCGTGCAGGGCAAGGTCAGCAACGACGACTACTCCGGCGGCATGCGCATCGTGGCCGACCAGCTGTATGACCTGCAGCTGGCGCGCGAGGCGCGCGCCAAGTCGCTGCGCGTCAAGCTCAACGGCGGCGCCGATGCCGCGCGGCTGCGGCAGCTGCTCAATCCGTTCCGCGCCGAGCCCGAGAACGGCATCCCCGGCGTGCCGGTTGATATCGTCTATACCAAGAACAATTTCCTGTGCACGGTCCGGCTGGGCGAGGAATGGCGCGTGCGCATGGCCGACGCGCTGTTCGAGAACCTGAACGCCTGGACCAAGCCCGACGGCGTCGAGGTCACCTACTGATGCGTAAGCTGCGTATCGTCCACTCCGAAGCCGCCACCAGCTTCGGCGGCCAGGAAGGCCGCATCTTCAAGGAAATGAATGCCATGCGCGCGCGCGGGCATCATGTCGAGGCCATCTGCCAGCCGCAGGCGCTGCTGGCCACGCGCCTGTCCGAGGCCGGCTTCACCGTGCACACGCTGGAAATGGATGGCCCGCTCAATTACCTGAAGGGCGTGGCCACCATACGCGGCATCCTGCGGGCGGGCCGTTTCGACGTGCTCAACACGCACAGCCGGCGCTACACCGTGATCGCGGCGGCGGCCGGCCGGCTGGCCGGCACGCCGCTGATCGTGCGCACGCGGCACCTGTCCAACAAGGTCGGCTCGCTGTGGTCCTATACCCGGCTGCCGCACTGCGTTACCACCGTCAGCGACCACGTGCGCCAGCACCTGATCGATCGCGGTGTGCCGCCGGATCGCGTGGCCACCGTGTACTCGCCCATCGTGCTGCCGCCGCCCGTGGAGCATTCCACGCTGCGCGGCGAGCTGGGCCTGGCCCAGGACGACGTGGTGGTCGGCTGTGTGGCCGTGATGCGCGCGACCAAGGGCCACAAGGACCTGATCGACGCCATCGCCCCGCTGATGGCCAGCCGCCCCAAGCTGCACCTGGTGTTCGTCGGGGGCGGCTCGCCGGTGTTCGAGCAGACCCAGGAATACGTGGCGCAACTGGGCCTGCAGGACCGCATCCACCTGATGGGCATGCGGCGCGACGTGCCCAACCTGCTGGCCGGCTTCGACCTGTTCGCGCTGGCCACCCAGCAGGAAGCGTCCGGCACCGTCTACGTCGAGGCGCAGGCCAGCGGCCTGCCGGTGGTGGGCACGGACGTGGGCGGCGTGTCCGAGATGTTCCGCGACGGCGAGACCGGCATCCTGGTGCCGCCCAAGGATCCGGCGGCGCTGGCCGCCGCGCTGACGCGATTGATCGACGATCCGGCGCTGCGCCGCGCCATGGGCGAGGCCGGCCGCAAGCGGGTCTGGGACGAGGGCGTGTTCTCGCCGTCCCGGCTGGCCGAGACCACCGAGGCGGTCTACTGTAAGTGGCTGGCGGAGCGCGGCAAATGAGCTCGCGCAGCGCGCCCAACGTGCCGGTGCTGATGTACCACCACGTGACGCCGGCCGGCGGCATGATCGCCGCGACGCCGGACGTGTTCGAGGACCAGATCGCGCGGCTGGCGCGCGCCGGCTACCAGTCGCTGTCGGCCGATCAGTTCGCCGCCTGCCTGGCCGGGGCGCCCGTGCCCGAGCGTTCGGTGCTGATCACCTTCGACGACGGCTACCTGAACAACTGGGTCCACGCGCATCCGGTGCTGGCGCGCCACGGCATGCGCGCCGTGCTGTTCATCATCACCGGCTGGATCGGCGACGGCCCCGTCCGGCCGCATGCCGGGCAGGGCGGGCCGCTGCCCGCCACGCCGGACCACGACGCCTGCAAGCAGCTGGTCGCCGCCGGCCGCGCCGACGAGGTCATGCTGCGCTGGAGCGAGATCGAGGCCATGCGCGCCGCCGGCACCTTCGAATTCCATTCCCATACCCACACGCACACGCGCTGGGACAAGGAATGCGCCGGCGACGTCCAGGCCAAGCGCGCCCGCATCGCCGACGAGCTGCGGCTGTCGCGCGAGGCGCTGGCCGGCCACCTGGGCAGCGTCAGCGACCACCTGTGCTGGCCGCAGGGCTATTTCGACGCCGACTACGTGGCGGCGGCGCGCGAGGCCGGCTTCCGGCACCTGTACACTACCGACCCTTTCGGCCAGAACACGCCCGGCGCGGATCCCGAGCACATCTACCGCTTCGCGGTACGCAATCGCGGCGGCTCCTGGCTCAACCGGCGCATCTGGCTGTCGCGCGACCCGTTCTGGGGCCCGCGCTACCACGCCTGGAAAGCCTGGAAAAAGCGTCTTAGGAATCGCGGATGAAGCTATCGGTCATCATCATCACCAAGAACGAGGCGGCCAACATCGCCAAGTGCCTCAAGTCCGTGGACTTCGCCGACGAGTTCATCGTGGTGGACTCCGGCAGCACCGACGGCACGGTCGAGCTGGCCCGCGCGCTGGGCGCGCGCGTGGAAGTGACGAGCGACTGGCCCGGCTTCGGGCCGCAGAAGAATCGGGCCGTGGACCTGGCAACCGGCGACTGGGTGCTGTCCATCGACGCCGACGAGCTGGTCACGCCCGAACTGGCGCGCGAGATCCAGGAAACGCTCAAGGCGCCGCGCGGCGATGTCTATGAAATGCCGCGCCTGTCCAATTTCTGCGGCCGCGACATCCGCCACAGCGGCTGGTGGCCCGACTACGTGGTGCGCCTGTTCAAGCGCGGCACGGCGCGCTTCAACGACGCCTATGTGCATGAGCGCGTGGTGCCGAACGACGGCAAGCGCCCGCTGCAGCTCAAGGGCCATTTCCACCATTTCCCCTACGACACGCTGGACGCGCTGATCAACAAGATCAACCGCTACTCGTCGGACGCCGCCGCGTCGATGTACGCCAAGGGCCGGCGCACCTCGATCTTCGGCGCGCTGGGGCACAGCTTCTGGACCTTCGTGCGGATCTACCTGATCCGCCGGGGCTTCCTGGACGGCCGCCATGGCCTGGTGCTGGCCGTGACCGCCGCGTCGGGCAGCTTCTACCGCTATTCGAAGCTGATGTTCCTGGCCGAGAAGAACAAGCAGTGAAGATCCTCTACACGAACTTCCACGGCGGCAACGGCGGTGGACACGTCACCTACATCATCAACCTGGCGCGCGCGCTGTCGCGCGAACACCAGATCACCGTCGCGGCGCCGTCCACCAGCCGCCTGTACCGCTACGCCAAGGCGATTCCGGGCGTCACGGTCGAGGACATGCGCTACACCACGCGCCCCTCGTCCTGGTTCGGCGACCGGGCCCGGCTGCGCCGGCTGATCAAGACCGGCGGCTTCGACATCATCCATGCCAACGGCTCGGCCGACCACAAGCAGGTGATGCTGGCCACGCTGGCCATGGCGCGCCGCCCGCGCATCGTATTCACCAAGCACAACGACCATCCGCTGACCAGCTTCGGCCACAAGCTGCGGGTGGCGCTGGCCACCGACCACGGCATCGCCGTCAGCGACTACATCCACGGCATCATGGCGGCGTCGCCCTACGGCAGGCGCCCCATCACCACCATCCGCCACGGCATCGACACGAACTTCTTCGCGCCGCCGCCGCCCGACAGCCTGGACAAGCTGCGCGAGCTGATCTTCGGCCCGGAATGGCGCGGCAAGCTGCTGCTGGGCAGCGCCGGTGGCACCGACTACGACAAGGGCTGGCTGGACCTGGTGGCCGCCGTGGCCGCGCTGCCACCCGAGGACAAGGCGCGGGTGCTGCTGATGGTGGCCGGCGATCCGCCGTCCGAGGCCAAGCTGGCGCGCGTGCGCGAGCTGGGCATGATCGACCAGGTGCGCTTTCCCGGCCTGCTGGACGATGTGCGCGCCTCGCTGGCGTCCTGCCATGCGGGTTTCGTGCTGTCTTACCGCGAGGCGCTGTCCTTCGCCTGCCGCGAGATCATGGGCCTGGGCCTGCCGGCCCTGGTCAGCGACGCCGGCGGCCTGCCCGAGAACGTGACCGACGGCGTGGACGGCTGGATCGTGCCGGTGCGCGACGTGCCGGCCATGACCGCCAGGCTGCGGCTGATGCTCGACCAGCCGGACACGGTCCGGCAGATGGGCCGCAACGCCCGGGAAACGGCGCTGCGCGACTTCAACCTGCACCGTTTCGCCGCCGCCACGCTGGATGTCTACCAGCGTACGCTGGCTGGACGCTGACCTTATAATCCGGTCCATGCGTATCCCCATTCTCATGTACCACCAGATCGGCGAGCCCAATCCCAAGGGCACGCCGTTTCGCGGCCTGACGGTGCACCCGTCCGACTTCACCCGCCAGATGCGCTGGATGCGCCGGTTGGGCTATCGCGGCCTGTCCATGCGCGACGTCATGCCCTATGTGCGCGGCGAGCGTCAGGGCAAGGTGTTCGGCATCACGTTCGACGACGGTTTCCGCAACGTCTATGAAAATGTCACGCCGGTGCTGAGCGAGCTGGGTTTCACCGCCACCAATTACTTCGTCTCGCACCAGTTCGATGGCGGCAACGTCTGGGACAAGCACGTGGGCATTCCGCACGCGCCGCTCATGTCCGTGAGCGAGATGCGCGCCTGGGCCCAGGCCGGCAACGAGGTCGGCTCGCACACGCTGGACCACGTCCACCTGCCCGCGCTGTCGCCCGACGAGGCCCGCCGCCAGATCGTCGAATCCAAGGACGAGCTGGAACAGGCGCTGGGCGCGCCGGTCACGGCCTTCTGCTATCCGTATGGCGAGCAGCAGCAGCAGCACCGCGACATGGCGCGCGAGGCCGGCTACGACAACGCCACGCTGACCGTGCGCGGCCGCGCCGGCGCCGATGACGACGTCTTCGGGCTGCCGCGCGTGACGGTGTCGCGTTCGACCGGCATCCTTCGCTTCCTGCAGAAGTGCCTGACCCGGTATGAAGACTCCCGCCGGCGCGGTTGAGCGGCGGCTGCGCATCGCGCTGCTCGTCGACCGTTTCGGCAACCGCTTCGGCGGCGCCGAGGCCTATGGCGTCGAGCTGATGCGGGTGCTGGGTCAGCGCCACGATATCGAGATCGTGGCGCGCGACTTCGACAGCGACCTGCCTTTTCCCTTCCTGCCCATCCGTTTCCCCGGCTGGCTGCCCAGCTGGATGCGCGTGCTGTATTTCGCCTGGCGCGCCGACCGGCTCACGCGCGGCCGCTTCGACATCGTGCATTCGCACATGAACGGCTGGGCCGGCGAGATTCAGGTCATGCACGTGACGCCGGTGCGCTACAACCGCCTGACCCGCGTCAAGCCGCTCAAGCGGCTGACCGCCTGGCTCAGCCCCCGGCTGGCGACCTACCTGCTGCTCGAGAAATCGCGCGTGCGTCCGGCGCCCGAGCGCCGCGTGGTGGCCGTGTCCGGGCTGATCATGGACCAGCTGCACCGCAGCTACGGTCCGAGCCTGGCCGTGGACATCATCGCGCCCGGCGTCAAGCTGCCCTCGGCCGCCGATGCCGCCCAGCGCCAGGCCGTGCGCGGCCGGCTGGGCTGGGACGACGACACCATCGGCTGCCTGCTGGTGGCGCGCAACCCGCTGCGCAAGGGGCTGCCGGCGCTGCTGGACGCCTTGGCGCAGCTGCCCGCGCACTACCGGCTGCTGGTGGTTGGGGCCGACGAGGCCACGCGCGAACGCGTGCGCGGCGCGGGCGCCATCGCGCACCGTGTCGCCCTGATCGAACCCACCCCCGAGGTCGCCCAGTATTTCAGCGCGGCCGACATCTACGCCCATCCCACGCTGAACGACAGCTACGGCATGGCGCCGCTGGAAGCCATGTCGCACGGCCTGCCGGTGGTGGTCAGCTCGCCCGCCTACTGCGGCTTCGCGCAGTACCTGTCGGCGGGCAAGGACGCGCTGATCCTGCAGGACCCGCGCAACGGCGCGCAGCTGGCGCAGGCGCTGGAGCGGCTTGGTTCGGAACCCGAACTGCGCGCCTCGCTGGCCGAGCGCGGCCTGGCCATCGCGCGCGAGCAGAGCTGGGAAGCGGTGGCGGCGCGCTATGAAAACCTCTACGCGCAGGTGCTGCGCGAACGGGAGCAGGCCACGGCCTGAACCCTATGCAAAACGGGGCTCTGGCAGCCCCGTTTTCCTTTCACCGCCGGCCGTGGTGTCCAGGCCCGGCATCCGCTCAGGCGGACACAGAAGTTTCCCGCTCCAGCCAGCCCAGCCAATGCATTGCCTGCTCCCGGCTGCCCCCGCACATCTCGGCCGACGGCCGGAGCCCGCTGCAGACGGCCGGCCGCTCGGGCTGCCCGAAAATCCCGCAACGTTCATCCGCCAGCAACTGCGCGCAGCGCACGCCGGCCGGCTTGCCATCCGGCATGCCAGGAATCGGACTGGAAATCGACGGCGCGGTACAACAGGCCCCACAACCAGGCCGGCAGTCCTGCACCTGCAAATGCATAGTCATAGATCTTATTTATCCACGCCAACAACTCTGGTCCACGCCAGCAACCACCGCGACCCGGGCCGCGCGGAGCCGGCTCCGCCGGTCCGCAGCGGCGCCCCCTTGAGGGGGAAGCGCCGCAGGCGCTTCGGGGGTGGACCTACACCCAGCCGCGCAGCCAGTAGACGAACAGGCCCGCGTATTCCTTGATGATGGAGCGGCTGGCGTCGAACGTGCGCTGGTCGGGCACCCACAGCGACAGCGAGCCGTCGGTGGGCGGCACGATCTGCGGCGGCGCCGGCGCGGCGATGGCGACCACGCCCTGCTTGGCGAAGGCGGCCATGGCGCGCGGCATGTGCAGCGCCGAGGTCACCAGCAGGATCTTGCCGATGCCGCGGGCCTTGAGCTGGTCCTCGGTCATGGCGGCGTTCTCGTAGGTGGTGCGGCTGGAGTTTTCCAGGATCAGCGCCGTTTCCGGCACGCCTTGCTGGCGGATGGCGTGGGCCATGCCGCGGGCTTCGCTGACGTCGCCTTCCAGCGCGCCGCCCGACAGCAGCACCTTGGGCGCGCGGCCGGCCAGGTAGAGCTGGGCGGCGATGTCGATCCGCACCACGGCCTTGTCCTTTTCATAGGGCAGGAACCAGTTGGCGCGGCCGTTGGCCGTGTTGCCGCCCAGCACCACGATCGCGTCGGCGGTCGGGGACTGCTCGGGCGACAGGTGGGGATAGCGGCTTTCCAGCGCTCCGCCCAGCCAGACCGAGGTCGCCGGCAGCGACCAGGCCAGCGCCCATAGCAGGCCCGCGACGATCAGCGCGCCGCCAGTCTTGCGCAGCCGGAACAAGCCCAGCACCAGGCCGATGACGACCAGCGTCATGCACAGGTTGAACGGAATGATGAGGTTGGTCAGATAGCTGGAAAAGGTCATGTCTAAACAATCCGGTTACTGCTGGCCGTCCAGCAGGCGCCTGGCCTGCTGTTCGACTTCGTCCTCCGGCGGCCATGCGTCTTCAGCGCCCACGCAGACCGCGCGCGGCGACCAGGGGCCGGTGCGGCCGGGCCGGGTGACGCCGAACAGCGTGAGCTGCCGGGCGGACGCGGCGGCGGCCACGTGCGAGACGCCTGAATCGTTGCAGATCACCAGGGCCGACCGCGCGGTCAGGGCGGCGAAGGCGCCGAGCGACAGCGGCGGCAGCAACTGGGCGGTCGGCGCATTGCGCCGGGCCTCGTCCGTTTCCGCGGGAGGAGGGCACATTACCACGGTATGGCCCTGATTCTGCAAGCCGCGGGTAAGTGTATCGAATCCTGGCCAGACTTTGATCTTGCCCTTGTGCAGGCCGGTGGCGGTGGGCGCGATCAGGACGAAGCGCTTGCCTGCCAGCCCGGCGGCGGCCAGGGCCTCGTCGGCCGCCCGTTGGTGGGCGGGCGTGAGCGGCAGGTCCAGCGTCGGGGCGGGTTGGGCCGGGCCGGCGGGCAGGCCCCAGCGCGTGAGCGCGGCGCGGGTCAGGTAGTGCCAGGATTCGACGGCGTGCAGGGATGCGTCCGGCTTGTCCACCGGCCAGCGCAGCAGCAGGCTGCGGCCGTCGTCCCGGTAGCCGGCCGACGGCAGGCCCGCCAGCCGGAACACCAGCGCGCTGGACAGCGAGTCGGGCAGCAGCAGGCCGCGGGCGCGCCTGCCGTCGGCGCCCAGCGCGCGGCGGTGGGCGCC
>NZ_JCBANG010000096.1:0-22260 GCF_059760905.1 Achromobacter sp. 1011811831 | reverse complement strand
GCGCGGGCCGCCGCCTGCGCCTGCAGGTCCAGCGACGTCATGCCGGGCACCTTGCCCAGGTCCGATTCGGCGGCGCCGACGATGGCGACCGGTTTGGAAGATTTCATGGATGGTCCTCAGCCTGTTGTACTCAGAGCGTCCGGGCGATCAGCTCGCGCATGATCTCCGAGGCGCCTCCGTAGATGCGGTTCGGCCGGACGTCCGTGTACGCCCTGCCGATCGGGTATTCGCGCATATAGCCGTAGCCGCCGTGGAACTGCAGCAGATCGTCGATGGCGCGGGTGGCCTCCGCCGCCCACAGCTTGGCCATGGCCGCGCCGGCCGCGTCCAGCTCGCCGTCCAGGTACTGGCGCACGCAGCCGTCGACGAATGCGCGAGTGGCGGCGGCCAGCGTCTTGATATCGGCCAGCTTGAAGCGGATGTACTGGTTGTCCAGCAGCGCCTTGCCGAACGCCTCGCGCTGCCTGGCGTAGTCCACCGTCCATTGCAGCGCGCTTTCCAGCGCCATGGCGCAGCGCGCGGCGATCATCAGCCGTTCGCGCGCCAGTTCCTTCATCATGTAGCCGAAGCCCTGCCCCGGCTCGCCCAGCAGGTCAGCGTCGGGCACCAGCACGTCCTGGAAGAACAGCTCGGCGGTGTCCTGCGCTCGTTGGCCAACCTTGTCCAGCAGGCGGCCGCGCGTGAAGCCCGGCGTGGCCGCGTCCACCCAGAACAGGCTGATGCCGCGCGCGCCCGCGGCCGGATCGGTCTTGGCCGCCACCAGCACGCGGTCGGCGTGAAAGCCGTTGGTGATGAAGGTCTTCTGGCCGTTGAGCAGATAGCCGCCGTCGACGCGGGCCGCCGTGCTGCGGATGGCCTTGACGTCGCTGCCCGCGCCCGGCTCGGTGATCGCCAGCGAGGCCACCGTGTCGCCGCGCGCCATGGCCGGCAGATGCCGCAGCTTCTGGTCCTCGGTGCCGAAATTGAGCAGGTACGGCGCCACGATGTCGGAATGGGTCGTGAAGCCCGTCACGCCGGTGGCCAGCGCGCGGGCGATCTCCTCCACTACGGCCAGCGTGTGCAGGAAATCGCCCCCGCCGCCGCCATACTGTTCCGGCGTGCTGGGCAGCAGCAGGCCGGCCTGGCCGGCCTGCCGCCACAGCTCGCGCGGCACCATGCCCTCATGCTCCCATTGCTCATGGTGCGGCGTGATTCGCTCGGCGATGAAACGGGCGACCATGTCGCGGTACAGCTCGTGCTCGGGCGCGAACAGCGTGCGTTTCGGATTCATGCGTGTTCCTTGGTTGTCATCGGGCGATGCCCTCCCCGGCCGGCCAATAGCGCTGCTTGACCAGCCGCTTGAGCAGCTTGCCGGTCTCGGTGCGCGGCATGTCCGCGGAGAAGTCCACGCTCTTGGGGCACTTGATGGGAGACAGGCGGGCGCGGCAATAGTCGATCAGCGCCTGCGCCAGCGCCGGGCCCGCGTCCGACGGGTCGCGCAGCTGCACCACGGCCTTGACCGCTTCGCCGAACTCGGCGTCCGGCACGCCGATCACGGCCACGTCGGCCACGGCCGGATGCGTGCACAACAGGTTCTCGGCTTCCTGCGGATAGATGTTCACGCCGCCCGACACGATCATGTTGGAGAGCCGGTCCGTCAGGTACAGATAGCCGTCCGCGTCCAGGTAGCCGATGTCGCCATAGGTGGCCCAGCCGCGCGCGTTGTAGGCCTTGCGTGTCTTGGCCGGATCCTTGTGGTATTCGAAGGCGCCGCCGCCCGAGAAATAGATGACGCCCGGCTGCCCCGGCGGCAGTTCCCGCTCGCCGTCCTCGCTGACGATATGCACGCGGCCGAACTCGGGCCGGCCCACCGAGCCGGGATGCGCCAGCCATTCCACGGAACCCAGCGAGGTGCGCCCGACCAGCTCGGTGCCGCTGTAGTACTCGTACAGGATCGGCCCCCACCAGCGGATCATGGCCTGCTTGACCTCGGCCGGGCACGGCGCCGCCGCGTGCACCGCGTAGCGCAGCGAGGACAGGTCATGGCGCGCGCGTTCCTCGTCCGGCAGGCGCAGCAGCCGGATGAACATGGTCGGCACCCATTGCGAATGCGTGACCCCGTGCGCGGCAATCGCCGCCAGCGCGGCAGTGGCGTCGAACTTCTCCAGCATCACGCAGCTGCCGCCGGCGCGCAGCACCGCCATGTTCCAGCGCACCGGCGCGGCGTGGTAGAACGGCGCGGTGGACAGGTAGACCGTGTCCGGGCCGAAGGCCTTCCAGGCGCTGCTGGGCGCCTCGCCGACGCGGAAATAGCGGTTCGCCTGCGCCAATGGACGCTTGATGCCCTTGGGCAGGCCGGTGGTGCCGGACGAATACAGGAAATCCGTGCCCTCGGGCGTATCCGGCAGCGACACGTCCTCGGGCTGGCGCGCCAGCCAGTCTTCGTAGTCCGCCGCGCCGTCCACTGCGCCGTCCATCGAGATCCGGATCACGCCCGCCGCGTCCAGCCTGGCCGGATCGAGTTCGGCCCGGGTATGGCTGGAATGGAACAGCACGCGCGCGTCGCAGTCCGCGATGATGTACTGCGCCTCTTCGCGCTTGAGGTGGCGGCTGATGGTCGTGTAGTACAGACCGATGCGATGCGCCGCCCACAGCAGCTCGAAGTAGCGTGGATGGTTTTCCAGGAAGACCGCGACCACGTCGCCCGTGCGCAGGCCCGCCGCCAGCAGCGCGGCCGCGCAGCGCCGGCTGCGCTGCTCCAGCTCGCGCCAGGTCACGGCCGCGCCCGAGGGCAGCATGTGGTAGGCGACGCGGTCCGGCATCTGGCGGGCGTAGGCCACGATCGGCGGGATGTTGCGGGTTGCCTCGTTCATGCCGCCAGCTCCGCCACGCCGTTGTTCAGCACCGCCACGCCGCGTTCCTGCGCCCAGGCGCGGAACTGCAGCCGCCCGCCGTCGCGCCAGATGTCCACGCGCAGCGTTTCGCCGGGAAAGAACGGCGCGGAAAAGCGCGTGGCGATGCTGGCCAGGCGCTTGCCGCCCTGGCCGCAGGCCCGCGCCAGCGCGCGGCCGGCCATGCCATAGGTGCACAACCCATGCAGGATGGGCCGGTCGAAGCCCGCCTCGCGCGCCATGCGCGGCACGGCGTGCACCGGGTTGAGGTCGCCATTCAGCCGGTACAGCAGCGCCTGCTGCGGCAGCGTGGGCAGCAGCACGGACTCGTCGGGTTCGCGCTCCGGCGGCGCCGGCAGCGCCGGCGGCGGTTCGTCGCCGGCGCCGAAGCCGCCATCGGCGCGGCAGAACGACACATGCTCGACGGTGGCCAGCGGCTGGCCGCTGCCGGCGTCGGAAATCTCGCGCGCCGTGACCACCAGCGCGCCCTTGCCGGCGCCCTTGTCCACCACGCGCGTGACGCGGGTCCGGCTGCGCACCTCGGCCTGCGCGGGCAAGGGGGCATGGAACACCATGCGGTGCTCGCCGTGCAGGATGCGCAGCCAGTCGATGCCGGTGGCCGGATCGGCCGCCCAGCCGTTGGGCGCGCCCACCGTGGCCAGGAAGGTGGGCGCCACCGCCGTGTCCTGTTCATGCACGTAGCGCAGCTCGGTTTCGTCCAGCGGATCGCCGCCATAACCCAGTCCCAGCGCATAGATCATGCAGTCGCGCGCGGTGTAGCGGTCGACGCGGTCGTCGAACGTCCATGCCCGCAGGCGTTGATAGTCGATAGCCATTGCCTCTCCTTGTGCGTCGCGGGCCAACGCCGGAACGCCGCCCGCCCCGCCGTCATTCCGCCTTGATGCCGGCGGCCTTGATGATCTTTTCCCAGCGGTCCTTTTCCGAGCGGATGAAGCCGTCGAACTCGGCCGGCGTGCCGCCCTGGACAATGCCGCCCTGCAGCGCCAGCTGCTGCTTCACGTCCGGGTCGGCCAGCGCGGCGTTCAGCGCTTCGTTCAGGCGGGCGACCACGGCCGGCGGCGTCTTGGCCGAGACCAGCACGCCCAGCCAGGCGCCGACGTCGATGTCCGGGTAGCCCTGCTCGGCCAGCGTCGGCACGTCGGGCAGGATCTGGCTGCGCTCGCGCGTGGTCACGGCCAGCGCGCGCAGCCGGCCCGCCTTGACCAGCGGCGCCACGGTGATGACGTTCTCCACCGTGAAATCGACCTGTCCGGCAAGCAGGTCGTTGGTGGCGGGCGCCGCGCCCTTGTACGGCACGGTGACGGCGGCGATGCCAAGGCGGTTCTTCAGCAGCTCGCCGCCCAGGTGACCCGAGGTGCCGATCATGGACACCGCCATCGACAGGCCGCCGGGCTTGTCCTTGGCATGGGCGCGGAAGTCCGCCAGCGTCTTGACCGGCGAGCTGGCGTTGACCACCAGCGCGTTCGGCATGGTGATGACGCGCGCCACCGGCGCGAAATCGTCCATGCGGTAGGGCAGCTTGTCGTAGAGCGTGTAATTGACCGCGTTCGGCCCGCTGCTGCCCATGATGAGCGTGTAGCCGTCCGGCTCGGCCCGCAACATGCTCTGCATGCCGAGGATGCCGGCGGCGCCGGCCACGTTCTCGACCACGACCGGCTGCTTGAGCAGCTCGGACAGCTTCTTGCCGACCACGCGGCTGGTGATGTCGAGGATGCCGCCCGGCGAGCTGGGCGCGATCAGCCGCAGCGGCTTGTTGGGATAGTCGCCGGCCGCCTGGGCGGATGGCGGCAGGGCAAGGCCGGCCGCCAGGCCGGCCAGCAGCGCCAGCGCGGCGCGTCTGGATACGTTCATGGTGGAGTCTCCTGGTTTTTTTTCTTGTGGTCCGGCCGCGCTCAGTTCACGGTCAGTCCGGTGGCCTGCACCACGTCCCGCCACTTGCGCTCTTCCGCCGCCAGGAAGGCCCTGGCCTCGTCCGGGCCGCCCGTCAGCGGACGCGCGTAAATGCGGTCCATGAATTCGCGCACGTCGGGTTCGCGGTTGATCTGCGCGACCGCCTCGGTCAGCGTCTTCAGAACCGGTTGCGGAATACGCGCCGGCGCGGCCAGAAAATAGACGGCTTCCACGTCATAGCCTTTCAGCCCGCCCTCCTCGATGGTGGGCAGGTCCGGCATGGCCTTCATCCGTTCGCGTCCGGTCACGGCCAGCGCCTTGAGCTTGCCCGCCTGCACCAGCGGAATGGCGGTGGAAACGCTGCCGAACATCATGTCGACGGTGCCCGACACCAGATCCACCTCGGCCGGCGACACGCCCTTGTAGGGCACGTGGGTCATGTCCACGCCAGCCATCACCTTGAACAGCTCGCCCGCCAGATGGATGGAAGAACCCATGCCCGCCGAGCCAAAGGTCAGCTTGCCGGGCGACTTGCGGGCCTCGCGGACCAGGTCGGCCACGCCGTTCAGCCGCGAGGCCGCCGGCACCACCAGGATGTTCGGCGTCGACGCCACCATGCCGATCGGCATCAGGTCGCGCTCCCAGTCATAGGGGTTGCGCTGCATCGCCGCGTTGGCGGCCACGTAGTTCGCCGCCATCGCGATCGTGTAGCCGTCGGCCGGCGCCTGCGCCAGGGCCTGGACGGCGATATTGCCGCCGGCGCCGGGCCGGTTCTCCACGATGAACGTCTGGTTGAACTTCTCGCCCAGCTTCTTGGCGTACAGCCGGGCCAGCAGGTCGGTGGCGCCGCCCGGCGCGAAGCCAACGTACAGGCGCACCGGCTTGTCCGGATAGGCGCCGGCGCCGCTGGCCGCGCCCGTCGCGGCCAGGCTCAGCACGGCGGCCAACAGTCCCTTCAACATTGCCATGGGTGGATCTCCTGAGAGGATGGAAGGAATGTCGGGCGCTGCTTATTTATCCGACATACCAAACACTATACCCGCACATCGGATTTAATTGTCAATTTTTACGGCTGTGTGTATATTTATTCGGCATCTCGTATGATTAACACAGCGGACGCCGAGGCGGCCAGCCCGCCGCGCGGCCAGGAAAAGGGAACCGAAACATGGATTTGCAGCTCACCGGCAAAGTCGCCGTCATCACCGGATCCGGCCGCGGCATCGGCTACGCATCGGCCCTGGCGCTGGCGCGCGAAGGCGCACGCATCGTGATCACCGACATCGACCCCGACTCCGTGCGCCAGGCCGTCGCCGGCTTGAAGGAAGCCGGCTTCGAGGCCACCGGCGCCGTGCTGGACGTCTGCGACGACAGCCAGGTGCGGGCCATGGCCGACGAGGCCGCGCGCGCCTACGGCGGCATCGACATCCTGGTCAACAACGCCGGCTTCACCCGCGACAAGTACCTGCTCAAGATGCCGGAAGCGGACTGGGACGCCGTGGTCGACACCATCCTGAAAGGCGCCTACCACTGCACCCGGGCGGCCCTGCCCTCCATGATGGAAAGGAAGTGGGGCCGCGTGATCAACATCGCCTCGCGCGCGCACTGGGGCAACCCCGGCCAGACCAACTACTCCGCCGCCAAGGCCGGCCTGATCGGCTTCACCCGCGCGCTGGCGCTGGAACAGGGCAAGTTCAACATCACCGCCAACGCCATCGCCCCGGGCCTGATCGAAACGCCGCTGGTGCGCGGCCTGTCCACCTACGACATGCTGCGCGCCAACGCGCTGGCGCGCCAGCCGGTCCAGCGCCTGGGCGCGGTCGAGGACATCGCCGACGCGGTCGCCTTCCTGGCCTCGGAGCGCGCCTCGTTCATCACCGGCGAACTGCTGCATGTGACCGGCGGCCGCTATGCCTCGTGACGCCCTCGTTCCCGCCATCGCCCCCGGAGCCGCCCATGCCTGAAGCCCTTGCCTCCGGCCCGCTGGACGTCGGCCATGTATTCGAGTCCGCCGGCCGCACCATCACCGAGAGCGACATCGTCGGCTTCGCCTGCCTGTCGGGCGATTTCAACCGGCTGCACGTCGACCAAGAATACGCCAAGGGCACGCCCTTCGGGCAGCGCATCGCCCACGGCCTGCTGGTGCTGTCGGTGCTGTCCGGCCTGACCACCCAGTCCGGCGGCTACCGCCGCCTGGAGCCCCATGTGCTGGCGCTGATCGATCTGCATTGCCGCTTTCCGAAGCCGACCTTCATCGGCGATACGATCTTCGTGCGGGTGACGGTGGCCGAAAAGACCGCCAACCACCGCCCCGGCAAGGACAAGGTGGTGTTCCGGCGCGAAGCCATCAACCAGCGCGGCGAAGTCGTGGCGCAAGCCGATTTCGCCATGCTGATGCGGCCCATGGAGAGCCAGGCATGAAACCCTATGCGGACCTGACCCGCCTCATCAACCCGCGCGGCATCGCCGTGGTCGGCGCGTCGCCGCGCGAATCCAGCCAGGGACGCCGGCTGTATGAAAACCTGGCGCTGCATTCGGCCGTGCCGGGCGAGGTCTATCCGGTCAACCCGGCCTATGAGGAAATCGGCGGGCGCCGCTGCTGGCCCTCGGTCAGCGACCTGCCCGCCGGCGATATCGACGTCGCGCTGGTGATGGTCAACGCCGCGCGCGTGCTGGACACGCTCAAGCAGTGCGTGCGGCGCGGCATCCCCTATGCCGTCGTCATGACCTCCGGCTTCTCCGAGGCCGGCGAGGAAGGCCGACGCCTGGAACGCGAGATCGCCGAGCTGTGCCGCGACACCGGCCTGCACGTCTACGGACCGAACTGCCCAGGCTTCGTGAACGTGCGCGACCGCATCGGCATGACCTTCTCGCCCGCCTTCAAGGACGACCTGAACAGCGGCGGCATCGGCCTGGCCACGCAGGGCGGCGGGCTGGGCCGCAACCTGCTGCAAGGCCTGTCCCATGGCGACGGCGTGGGGCTGTGGTTCTCCGCCGGCAACGAGGTCGACCTGGAGATTCCCGATTTCGTCGCCCACATGGCGGTCGATCCCCGGATCCGCGTGATCGCGCTGCTGATGGAAGGCGTGAAGGACGGCCGCCGCCTGACCGCCGCCCTGCAGCTGGCGCGAGAGCGCGGCAAGCCCGTGGTGGTGTTGAAGGTCGGCCGCTCCGAGGCCGGCGTGCGCGCGGCCCAGTCGCATACCGCCTCGGTGGCGGGCACGGCCGCCGTCAACAGCGCGGTATTCCGGCAGTTCGGCGCCATCGAGGTCGACGACCTGGACCAGCTCCTGGCCGTGTCGCAACTGCTGACGCGCGCCTCGGCCAAGAGCGGCAACGGCCTGTGCATCTACACGTTTTCAGGCGGCACCGCCGCGCTGGCCGCCGACCTGGCCGGCGCGGCCCGCCTGCCGATGGCCGGCCTGGCGCCCGCCACGCAAGCCGCCCTGGCCGCGCTGCTGCCGGATTTCGCCAGCATCGGCAATCCCGTGGACACCACCGCCGACATCCTGCGCAATCCGGAAGTCTCGGCCGAATGCCTGCGCATCCTGTGCGCCGATCCCTCGGTCGGCACGGTGCTGTATCCCATTCCAATGGACTATGGCGCCATCACGGACGCGATGGCCGAATCCATCGTCTCGGTGGCCTCGCAGACCGACACCCTGATCGTGCCGGTCTGGATGAGCCGCCGGCTGAGCGCGGGCTACTCCGTGATGGAACGGGCGGGCCTGCTGCCCTTCCTGTCGCTGTCGGACGCCATCGCCGCCCTGTCCCGCGCCATCGCCTGGAAGCCCGAGCCACCGCCCCCCGCCGCGCTGCCCCCGGCGGCCAGCGACGCGCGCGCGCTCAGCGAAGCCGACGCCAAGGCGATGCTGCGCGACGCCGGCCTGCCCATGCCCGCCGGACGGATCGCGCACAGCGCCGACGAGGCCGCCGTCCATGCCGCCACGCTGGGCTTTCCCGTGGTCATGAAAGTGGTCAGCGCGCAGATCGCGCACAAGACCGAGGCCGGCGGCGTCAGGCTGGGCATCGCCTCGGAAGACGCGGCGCGCCAGGCCCATGCCGCCATCCACGAGGCCGTGGCGCGCCACCGCCCCGACGCCCGCATCGACGGCGTGCTGGTCGAGCGCATGCTGCCGCCGGGCGGGCGCGAGGTGCTGATCGGCGTGCACCGCGACGCGGCCTTCGGCCTGGTGATGACTTTCGGCCTGGGCGGCATCTACGTCGAGACCCTGCGCGACGTGGCGCACCGCATGATCCCGCTCTCGCCCGAGGATGCGCGCGCGCTGACGCGCGAGATCCGCCATGTCGAGATCCTGGACGGCGTGCGCGGCCAGGCGCCCGCCGATTTCGCCGCGCTGGAGGCGCTGATCCTGCGGGTGTCCGACTTCGCCTGGCAGCATCGCGACACGCTGCACGAACTGGAACTCAACCCCGTCTGGGTCGGCGCCGCCGGACAGGGCGCGGTGCCGCTGGACGCGCTGCTCGCCTTCCAGGGCGAGGCGCGGGCCGACTGACCACTACCGGGAACATCATGGACTTCTCGCTGGATTCCACCCAGACCGAATTGCTGGATTCGCTGCGCCGCTACCTGAACGCGGAAGTCGCGCCCATCGTCGACCGCTACGAGGCCGAGGGCCGCATGGTGCCGCAGGAGATGCTGCGCGCCATGCGCGACTTCGGCCTGCTGGGCGGCATGCTGCCGGAGCGGGACGGCGGCTACGGCCTGCCGGCCACGACCTACGGCATGCTGATCGCCGAGGTGGCGCGCGTCTGGCCCGCCCTGCGCAGCATCGTCAGCACCAGCAACCTGGCCGCGTCTGTGCTGACCGATGGCGGCTCGCCCGAACTCAAGGAAAAGTACCTGCCGCGCATCCTGTCCGGCGAAGCCATCGCCAGCTTCGCGCTGAGCGAGCCGAACATTGGCTCGGACGCGGCCAATATCGAAACCCGCGCCGACGAAACCGCCACCGGCTGGCGCGTCAACGGCCGCAAGCTCTATATCAGCCTGGGGCCGGTCTGCGAGCTGGGCGTGGTGTTCGTGCGGACGCGGCGCCGCGACGGCGCGCAGGGCGTGTCCTGTCTGCTGTTCGAGCGCGGCATGGCGGGCTTTTCGTCCAGCCCGATCCCCAAGATGGGCATGCTGAGCTGCCCATTGGGCGAGCTGCTGTTCGAGGACGTGGACATCCCCGCCTCGCACCTGGTCGGCACCGAAGGCAAGGGCTTCGCCCTGGCCAAGAAGTACCTCAACATCGGCCGCTGCGTGGTGGCCTTCTCGGCCCTGGGCATCGCCCAGGCCGCCTATGACGCGGCGGTAAAATACGCCGGCGAACGGGTCCAGTTCGGACGGCCCATCGGCGGCTTCCAGCTGGTGCAGCAGATGATCGCCGACATGATGACGCTGGTCGAGACCTCGCGCCTGCTGTGCTATCGCGCCGCCGACGCGCTGGACCGCGACGCGGCGGACAGCCAGCTGCTGTGCTCGATGGCCAAGCGCCACGCCACCGATGCCGTGCTGCGCGTGGCCGAGACGGCCATGCAGGTGCATGGCGGCGCCGGCTACACCACGCTGTTCCCGGTCGAGCGCCATTACCGCGACGCCCGCCACCTGAGCATCGCCGAAGGCACCAACCAGATCCAGTCCCTGCTGATGGCGCAAAGCGTCCTGGGCCTGTCCGCGCTGAAATGATCGCTAGCGCCGGCCTCCCGGCCGGTTCCAACACCCACCGTCCCGCCCCATGCCTCAAATCATTCCGACCGCCCAACGCGTCCTGCAAGTCTTCGAAGTCTATGCCCGCGAACGCCGCCCGCTGACGAATTCCGAAATGGCCCGCATGCTGGACCTGGCCGACAGCAGCTGCTCCGACCTGCTGTACACGCTGCGCCAGGCCGGCTATCTGCTGCGCACGCCCAAGTCGCGCTATTTCCATCCCACCGGGCGGCTGCTCGACGTGGCCCAGGGCATCGCGGCGGCCGATCCGCTGCAGGCCTTCGCTGGCGAGGCGCTGGAAATCCTGACGCGGCAATCCGGCGAATCGTCGATGTGCGGCCTGCTCGACGGCAACAAGGTCAAGATCTACGCCAGCCAGGAAAGCCCGCGCGCGCTGCGCTACGTGGTGCAGCCCGGCACCACCTTCGCGCTGCATGTGGCCGCGCTGGGCAAGGCGCTGCTGGGCGAGATGGACGAGGCCGAGCGCAACGTGCTCATCGACACCATGCAGTTCGAGCACGTGACCGCCAGCAGCATCGCCGACGCCGCCACGCTGCGCGCGCAGATCGAGGCGCAGCGCGAGAAGCAGTACTTCACCAGCCGCGACGAGGGCAACGAGGGCGTCTCGGCCATCGGCATCGCCGGCCGCGTCGGCGGCCAGCTGACGGCCCTGTCCATCGTCGGCCCGACCCATCGGATGGACGCCAACATGGAGCAGTACGTCAAGGTCGCGCTGGAGGCTCGGGCGGAATTCTTCGAAAGATAAAGAGCCCCCCCGAAGCGCTTGCGCGCTTCCCCCAGGGGCATGCCTGCGGACCGGCGGAGCCGGATCCGCGGCATCCCGATTGGGGGGCGGCGGCCTCATGCGTGGTGGTGGTGCTGTGGCGCTGTGGTTTGGTGCTGTGGCTTGGCGGCGGTTGGACTGGCAGTCTTTGGGAGAGGGTGGATGACGGGTCCTTTGAGTGGTTTCACCATCGTGGAAATGGCGGGGATTGGTCCGGGGCCGTTCTGCGCGATGATGCTGGCGGACATGGGCGCGGACGTGATCCGGGTCGACCGGCTGACGCCGGGGTTCCTGGGCGGCGGCGGCACCGTGGTGGATCGGGGCCGGCGCAGCATCGCGCTGGATCTCAAGCAGCCCGGCGCCGTCGACGTGGTGCTGCGGCTGCTGGACGGCGCCGACGCGCTGATCGAGGGATTCCGGCCCGGCGTGATGGAACGGCTGGGCCTGGGGCCGGAGGTCTGCCTGGCGCGCAATCGCCGGCTGGTCTATGGCCGCATGACGGGCTGGGGCCAGGACGGGCCGCTGGCCCAGGCCGCTGGCCATGACCTGAACTACATCGCCCTCACCGGCGCGCTGCACGCCATGGGCGAGGCCGACCGGCCGCCCGCCCCGCCGCTGCACCTGGTCGGCGACATGGGCGGCGGCGCGATGATGCTGGCCTTCGGCCTGTTGTGCGCCTTGCTGGAAGCCGGCCGCAGCGGCCAGGGCCAGGTGGTGGACGCGGCGATCTGCGACGGCGCCTCGCTGCTGGCCACCACCTATCACGGCAAGCTGCGCGACGGCGACTGGGTCAACCGCCGGCAATCCAACATGCTGGATGGCGGCGCGCACTTCTACGGCTGCTATGCCTGCGCCGACGGCAAGTATGTATCGATCGGCGCGATCGAGCCGCAGTTCTACCGCCTGCTGCTGGAACGCTGCGGCATCGACGACCCTGATTTCCAGCGACAATGGGACCGCGCCCAGTGGCCCGCGCTGCGGGCCAGGCTGGCGGCGGTCATCGCCGGCAAGACGCGCGACGAATGGTGCGCGCTGCTCGAAGGCAGCGACGCCTGCTTCGCCCCGGTGCTCGATTTCGAAGAGGCCCCGGACCATCCGCAACACCGCGCGCGCGCCAGCTTCGTCGAGACCGGCGGCGTCCGCCACCCGGCGCCGGCGCCCCGGCTGTCGCGCACGCCGGGGCAGGCGCGGCCGATTCCGCAGCCCGGCCAGCACACCGAGGAACTGCTGGCCGGCCTGGGCTGGTCGCGGTCCGATATCCTGGCCCTGCGCGAACGCGGCGCCATCGCCTGAACCCGCCCCCCGGAGACGCAGCCATGTCCGCCATCACCCAGCCCTATCAGACCCTGCTGCATGCATGCGAGGACGGAGTCGCCACGATCACGCTGAACCGACCCGCGCAGCGCAACGCGCTGGACATGGTGATGCGCGAAGAGCTGGCCCATGCCGTGGACGCGATCCGGCGCGACCGCGAGGTGCGGGCCGTGATCCTGGGCGGCGCAGGCGGCGCGTTCTGCGCCGGCGGCGACATCGGCACCATGGACGCCGATCCGTCCGCCGAGCATGCGCGCGAACGCATGGTCCGGCTGCTGTTCACCGTCGAGGCCCTGATCACGCTGGACCGGCCGGTCATCGCCAAGGTCGACGGCGCCGCCTACGGCGCTGGCCTGGGCCTGGCGCTGACCGCCGACCTGGTGCTGGCCACGCCGCGCGCGCGCTTCTGTCTGTCCTTCCTGCGCCTGGGCGCGATCCCGGACTGCGGCACGCTCTACACCCTGCCCCGCATCGTCGGCTTGCAGCGCGCCAAGGAACTGGCGTACTCGGCCCGGGAATTCAATGCCGAAGAAGCCCGCGACATGGGCATCGTGCTCGACATCCTGCCGCCGGAACGCATCGACGCGCATGCGCGCCAGATCGCGCTCGCCATGGCCGGGCTGCCGGCCGGCGCGCTGTCCACCACCAAGCGCGGCCTGAACGCCTCGCTTAACAGCGACCTGCACACCATGCTGGAGCTGGAAGCCTCGGGACAGGGCGTGGCGCGCTCGTCGCCCTATCACCGCGAGGCCGTCGGGCGCTTCCTGGCCAAGCAGGCGCCGCGCTATCAGTGGCCCACGTCCTGAAAGTGGCCGCTGTCCTGAAGGCCGGCGACGCGCCGCCCGCTACGCCGTCCAGGCGTGCCGCTGCACCACGAAGCCCTCATCGTCCTCCGGCGCCGCGAAGTATGCCGTGATGGCGTCGTACTGCGCCTCGCTGGTCGTGAACGGATGCAGGCCGGATTCGTTGCGCGCGCGCAGGCGCGCCTTGCAGACCTCGTCCGGCACATCCAGGAAATGCAGCCGGTGCGCGCGCCCCGACGCCGCCGCCAGCTCGCGCAGCCATGCACGGCTGCGCCGCGTGTTGGCGGGAAAGTCCAGCACCACGGTCAGACCCGCGTCCAGCAGCGCCCGCACATGCGGCGCGACGACCGCGCGCAGCCGGCCGGCGCAGCGCACGTAGTCATCCAGGCCGTGGATCTCGCCGGGGTACAGCGCCGCCAGCCAGTCGTCCTCGCTGATCCGCAGCGCGCCGGGCTGGCTGGCGAGCGCGGCGGCCAGCGTGGATTTGCCGGCGCCGATCTTGCCGCACAGGAAATGCAGCATGGGCGCGGACGGTTGCGATTGCGGGTCTGTCATGGAAACTCCTTGAGTGGAATAAACCGGAAGACGGGCCCATGAAATGCGAAACCCGCCTTGCGGCGGGTTGCTTGCACGAGGGATGGATGCGCGCTAGCCCGCCAAGGTCTGAATGGCGGGAATAATCGAAGCGGGAACGAACCGGCGCGGCATCATGGGTGTAAGCTTGCCCGCTACGCCGCCCCCTTGTCAAACGCGCGCCGCCTCTCCCGCCGGCGCGCCCCACGCCAGGAATTCCATGTCCGACTCGACGATCTTGCGCCAGGCCGATGCGCGCGACGCCGACCTGATCGCCGCCATGCACGCCGACAGCTGGGCCAGGACCTATCGCGGGCTGCTGCCCGACGGCTTCCTGGACCAGGAGGTCGTGCAGGACCGCCTGGTGCATTGGCAGCACAAGATCGCCGGCCTGGAACAGGGCGTGCAGGCGGTTTTCATCGCGGAACTGGACGGCCGGCCCATCGGCTTCGTCTGCGTCAAGGATGATCCGGATTCCACCTGGGGCGTGCTGCTGGACAACCTGCATGTGCTGGCGCCCTGGCAGGGAACCGGCGCCGGCAAGCTGCTGATGCGGCGCGCGCTGGACTGGGCGCGTGCGCGCGGCGCCCGCCAGATCCACCTGTACGCGCTGGAAGGCAACACGCGCGCCATCGCGTTCTACGAACGGCAGGGCTGGACGCTGTCCGGCGTCGAGGCCGACGAGATCGCCGGCATTCGCGCCCAGGCGCGGCGCTACGTCCATCCGCTGTAAGGCGCGGCGGCCGTGCTCAGTCCGGCGCGCGCTCCGACAATTCGATCAGGTTCAGGTCCGGATCCCTCAGATAGATGGAGCGGATCGGATAGCGGGCGCCGGTGCGCAGCACCGGCCCTTCCACGATCCGCGCCCCGCTCGCCTGCACGCGCGCGATCACCTCGTCCAGCGGCAAGGCGCAGATGAAGCACAGGTCCAGCGCGCCCGGCACCGGCAGGTGCGCCTTGGGCTCGAACTCGCTGCCCTTCACATGCAGGTTGATCTTCTGCTGACCGAACACGAAGGCCTTGCGGCCCTGGCCGAAGGTCTCCAGCTTCATGCCCAGCAGGCCCACATAGAAGTCCACGCAGGCTTGTTCATCGGTGGTGGTCAGGACCAGGTGGTCCAGGTGGTCGATCATGGCGCGCTCCGCCCGGGCGGTCCGGGGATTCCTGTTTTGCGAATACCCGGGACTCTATACCGCATTTACCACCTTTGGGAATTGCCGGCCAGGCATGCAGCCTTCGCATAATGCGAACGCCTCTGCCCTGCCCGCTGCTACACTGCCGCATGGCCCAGGACCTGATCAACCCCGCCCGCGTGGACTTCGTGACCCTGCGGCTGTTCTGCGCCGTGGCGCAGAGCGGCAGCATCACCAAGGGCGCGCGCCACTGCCACCTGGCCCTGTCGGCGGCCAGCCGGCGCCTGTCGGATTTCGAGGCCGCCGCCGGCGCGCAGCTGCTCGAACGCAGCGCGCGGGGCGTGGTCCTGACCGCCGCCGGCCGCCTGGCGCTGCAGCACGCGGCGCGCCTGTTCCAGGGCTTTGAACTCTTCAGCAGCGACCTCAGCGAGCATGCCAGCGGCGCGCGCGGCCATGTGCGGCTGTGGGCCAATATGTCCGCGCTGGTGCAGTTCCTGCCGGCGACGCTGGCCGACTTCATGGCGCGCAGCCCCGGCACGCGCGTGGAGGTCGAGGAACAGCTGAGCGGCGACATCGCCCGCGCGGTGCAGGACGGCCTGGCCGACCTGGGCATCTGTGCCGCCGGCGTGCCCGGGCGCGGCCTGGACCTCACGCCCTTCCGCCGCGACCAGCTGGTGGTGGTGGCGCCGGCGGACCATGCGCTGGCCGCCCGCGACGCCACCGATTTCAGGCGCTGCCTGGCCTATGACTTCGTCGGCCTGAACCGGGGCAGCTCGCTGCTGGACACCCTCGCGCGCGCGGCGCAGGACGCCGGCCTGCCGCTGCGCCTGCGCATCCAGGTGCGCAGCTTCGACGCCATGTGCGAGATGATCGCCGCCGGCCTGGGCATCGGCGTGTTGCCGCTGGGCGCCTGCGAGCGGCGGTTGGGGCCGTGGGGCTTGACGGCCTTGCGGCTCGAGGAAAGCTGGGCCGAACGCCAGCTGCTGATCGCCGCCAGCGCCGAACGGCCCCTGTCGGCCTCGGCCGCGCTGCTACTGCGGCATCTGCGCGACGGCGCCGACGCCTGAGGCCGGCCGCCGCTATCCGAGCGGCGCCTCGTCGCGCACCACTTGCGCCGCCGTGCGCAGCGTCTGTAGAAAAAGTTCGGTCGCGGCGGCCGCGCGCGCCTGGCGCCGCGTCATGATGCCCACCGGATGCAGCTTGGCCTGCAAGGCCAGCGGCAGGATCGCCAGCTGGCCGCGCGCGGCCAGCGAGCGCGCCACCCGCAGCGGCATGGCCGACAGCAGCGGCGTGCGCTGCAATAGCGACACGATGGTGAGGATGGCGCCCGATTCCACCGCGACCTGCGGGAAGCCCGCGCCGCGCGCCGCGACCGCGCTGGCCACCAGGCTGTAGAGCGCGGCGTTGCGCGACGGCAGCACCCAGCGGTAGCGGTCCAGCTCGGCGCCGCCCAGCCGGCTGCGGGCCGCCAGCGGATGCGAGGGGCCGCAGACCGCGGCGGTGGCCTCTTCGTACAGGATCTCGCATTGCAGGTCGGCATCGGCGCCCTCCACCACCAGCCGTCCGACGATGCAATCCAGCTCGCCCGCGCGCAGGGCGGGCAGCAGCTGCTGCTCCAGCCCTTCGCGCAGTTCGATCCGCAGGTCCGGATGCGTGGCCTGCAGGCGTTCCACGGTCAGGGGCGCCAGCAAATGGGCCACCACCGGGAACACGCCCACGCGCACCTTGCCCGACGCGCCGCTGGCCGCCGCCGTCAGCTCGGCGTGGGTCGCGTCCAGCTCGTTGAGCAGCAACCGCGCGCGGCCGATCATCATCTGGCCCAGCGGCGTCGGCGTCACGCCGTGGTGCGAGCGCTCGAACAGCGCCTGCCCGGCCAGTTCCTCGGCCTCGGCCAGCAGCTTGCTCAGCGCCGGCTGGCTCAGGTGCATGGCCTCGGCCGCGCGATGCATGTTCAGGCAGCGGCCCAGCTCGTCCAGCAACACCAGATGGCGGATGCGCAGACGCGAGCGCAACTGCTGCAAGGTGGGAATCTGCGACATGGTCGGTCCTGCGCCATCCGGTTATCGATTGATCATGAAATGCAATTATCCAGTTATCGGGCGCATGGCCATACTAGGGCTTGTGCGGGGCGCCTTGCCGCGTCCGCGGCCACCAACAATGAACGCATCAACAAGGGGAATTGCCATGTATCGTCGTATCGCCGCGCTGGCGCTGGCCTGCGCGCTCGCGCCGGGCGCCGCCCTGGCCGACATCCGCATCGGCGTCATCGCCAGCAGCACCGGGCCGGGCGCCTCGATGGGCTCGCTGTACCGCAGCACCGTGCCCATGCTGCCCAAGACGCTGGGCGGCCGCGCCGTGGAGTACATCGCGCTGGACGACGCGACCGACCCGTCGGCCGCCGTGCGCACCGCGCGCAAGCTGGTGACCGAGAACAAGGTCGACGCCATCATCGGGCCCAGCAACGTGCCGACCTCGCTGGCCGTGACGGAAGTGGCGCGCGAGGCGCGGACGCCGCAGCTGTCGCTGGCGCCCATCACGGTCAACCCCGACCGCGCCGCCTGGATCTTCGTGATCGCCCACGGCATCGACCTCATGGTCGAGTCGCTGACCGCCGACATGGCGCGGCGCAACGTCAAGACGGTGGCCTACATCGGCTTCTCGGATGCCTGGGGCGATGCCGTCTACCGCGCCTTGCAGGAGGCCGCCGCCAAGCGCGGCATCAAGGTGCTGAGCAATGAACGCTATGCGCGCACCGACAACTCCGTCACCGCCCAGATACTCAAGATCACCTCGATGAATCCCGACGCGGTGCTGGTCGGCGGCTCGGGCACGCCCGGCGCGCTGCCGCACCTGTCGCTGCGCGAGCGCGGCTACGGCGGCGTGCAATACAACACCCACGGCGTGATCAACCGCGACTTCCTCAAGCTCGGCGGCAAGGGCGTGGACGGCGTGATCGTGCCCAGCGGCCCGGTGCAGGTGGTGGAGCAGCTGCCCGCCGACAGCCCCATCAAGCCGGTGGCCATGCGCTACGCGCAGCAGTACGAAGCGGCCAACGGCGCCGATTCGCGCAACGCTTTCGCGCCCTATACCTACGACGCGTACCTGCTGCTGGACGCCGCCGTGTCCAAGGTGCCCGCCGACGTGCAGCCCGGCACCCCGGCCTTCCGGCAGGCGCTGCGCAACGCGCTGGAAGGCCTGAACGGCGTCGTCGGCACGCAGGGCATCTACAGCATGTCGCCCGCCAACCACAACGGCCTGGACGAGCGCGGCGTCGTGCTGATGCAGGCCCGTTCCGGCGCCTGGCATTTCCTGCCCTGACCCGCCCCACCCTCGCAACGCAGGAGTCCGCATGACTGGCGTCCATATTCCCTATGGCGTGTACTGGAGCACCCCTTTCGCCCGCTGGCAGGGCAGCCTGTCGCGGCTGCACAGCCTGCGCCTGGCCGCCTGGACCGCGGCCCGCGAACTGGCGCGGCGCGGCATCGATCCCGCCGGGCTGGACGCCGCCGTGCTCGGCTATTCGGTGCCCCAGCAAGGCGCCTTCTACGGCCTGCCCTGGGTGGCCGGCATGATGGGCGCGCCCCATCTGGCCGGCCCGGTGGTCGCGCAGGCCTGCGCCACGTCCGTGCGCGGCATGGCCACGGCGGCCGCCGACATCATGCTGGGCCAGGCCTCGGCCGCGCTGGTGCTGATGGCCGACCGGGTCTCCAACGGGCCGCAGCTCTACCATCCCGACCCCGCCGGGCCGGGCGGCTCGGGCGTGCATGAGAACTGGGTGCTGGACAACTTCTCCAAGGATCCCTGGAGCGGGCTGGCCATGTTGCAGACCGGCGAGCGCGTGGCGCAGCGCCACGGCATCTCCACGGCGGAGCAGAACGCCGTCACGCTGCGCCGCTACGAGCAATACGCGCAGGCCTGCGCCGACGAGCGCGCGTTCCAGCGGCGCTACATGACCCTGCCGTTCGAGCTGCCCGATGCCGCCTTCGCCAAGACCGTGGGCGCGCTGCAGGGCGACGAGGGCATCCACGCCACCACCGCCGAGGGCCTGGCGCGGCTGGCGCCGGTACTGCCGGATGGCAGCATCACCTATGGCGGCCAGACCCATCCGGCGGACGGCAACGCCGGCATGCTGATGACCACGGCGGCGCGGGCGCGCGAGCTGTCGCGCCGGCCCGAGATCGGCGTCGAGGTGCTGGCCTTCGGCCAGTCGCGCACGGAAACCGGCTACATGCCGCAGGCCCCCATCGAGGCCGCCCGGCGCGCGCTGGACCGGGCCGGACTCAAGCCCGCCGACCTGCACGCGGTCAAGACCCACAACCCCTTCGTGGTGTCCGACATCGCGCTGGCCCGCGCCACCGGCCTGGACGTCATGGAGATGAACAACTACGGCTGCTCGCTGGTCTGGGGCCATCCCCAGGCGCCGACCGGTCTGCGCTCCGTCATCGAGCTGATCGAGGAACTGGCGCAGCGCGGCGGCGGGCTGGGCCTGTTCACCGGCTGCGCCGCCGGCGACAGCGCGATGGCGGTGGCGCTGCGCGTGGACGCGGCCGGAGGCCGGCCATGAACGTCGCCCTTCCCGCGCGCATCGCGCTGCTCCCGGAACTGCTGGAGCGCGCCGCCGCCGACTGGCCCGACCGCACGGCCCTGGTCTGCGGCGAGCGCCGCATCGACTACCGCCGCTACGCGGCCGAGGTGCGCGCGGCGGCGCGACGCCTGCGGCAGGCGCTGCCGCAGGGCGCGCGCGTGGCCACCCTGCTCGGCAACTCCGACCTGGCCTGCGTGCTGACGCTGGCGCTGCAGATGGCCGGCTGCCAGCACGTGCCGCTCAATCCGCTCTATACGGCGCGCGAGCTGGATTTCATCCTGCGCGACGCCGAGGCGGCGCTGCTGATCGCCGACGAGGCCTCGTCCGCCCTGGCCGCGCCGCTGGCCGCCGCGCAAGGCATCCGCCTGCTCGATGGCGCGACGGCCCGCGCCTGGACCGTTCCGTCCGACGAAACGCCAGCGTCCGCGCCGCCCGGCGACGCGGACGCGCCGGCGCTGCTGCAATACACCGGCGGCACCACCGGCCAGCCCAAGGGCGTCATCCTGAGCCGGGCCGCCATCGCCACCAATGTGTTCCAGCGCGAAGCCGTGCTGCCCACGCGCCACGGCGCCGAGACCGTGCTCTGCGCCATGCCGCTGTTCCATTCCTATGGCATGGCGATGGGGCTGTTCCTGGCGGCCAGCGCCGCCGCCACGCTGGTGGTGCTGCCGCGCTACCGGCCCGACGATGTGTTCGATGCCGTGGCGCGCGAACGCGTCACGCTGTTCCCCGGCAGCCCGACGATCTATGCCGGCCTGATGGCGCATGCGCGATTCACGCAGACCGACTGGTCCAGCGTGCGCGTCTGCTATTCGGGTTCCGCGCCGCTGGCCGAGGAAACGCTGCGGCGCTGGGAGGCGGCGGTGGGCGCGCCGATCTATGAAGGCTATGGCCAGACCGAGGCCGGCCCCATCCTGACCTACAACGGTCCGCAAGGCAGCCGCGCCGGCTCGGTGGGCCGGCCCGTGCCCGGCACCGAGGTCGAAGTCGTGGACCTGGAGACCGGCGCGAAACCCCTGCTCCCCGGCCAGCGCGGCGAGATCCGCGCGCGCGGCCCGCAGATCATGCAAGGCTATCTGGCGCGCCCCGAGGCCACCGCCGAATCGCTGCGCGACGGCTGGCTCTACACCGGCGACATCGGCGAATTCGCCGAGGACGGCTTCCTGTACATCCGCGACCGCAAGAAAGACCTGGTGATCGTCGGCGGCTACAACGTCTATCCGCGCGAGGTCGATGAAGTTCTGTACCTGCACGCGGACGTGGCGCAGGCCGCCGCCGTGGGCTGGCCGGACAGCTACCGGGGCGAGGTCATCCGCGCCTTCGTGGTGCTGCGGCCCGGCGCCAGCGCGGACGAGGCGGCGCTGCTGGCGCATTGCCAGGCCAACCTGGCGCGCTACAAGGTGCCGGCGGTGATCGAGATCCTGGACGCGCTGCCCTGCACCAGTGCCAACAAGGTCGACAAGAAGGCCCTGCGCGCCCGCGCCTGACCCCGCCTCAGGCGCGGCGCCAGGCCACGGCCAGCAAGGCCGCCACGGACAGGCCCGCGCCCGCCAGGAAGGTCGCGCGCATGCCGGCGGCCAGCGCCTGCGGCGGCGCCGCCAGCAAATCCTGTGCGCCCGCGCCCCAGGCGAACACCGCACCCATCGCCGACGCGCCGGTGACCAAGCCCAGGTTGCGCGACAGGGTCAGCAGCCCGGACACCACGCCGCGATGCCCGGCCGGCGCAGCCGCCATCACCGCCGCGCCATTGGCCGCCTGGAACAGCGCGTAGCCCGCCGTCAGCACCAGCAGCGGCGCGATATAGCCGGCCACGCCCAGCGCCGCCGGCGCCAGCGCCAGCAGGGCGCAGCCCGCCGCCATCGCGGCCAGTCCCAGCAAGGCCATGCGACCGGCGCCGTGGCGATCCGCCAGGCGGCCGGCTGACATACCGGCCAGGGCCGCCGCCACCGGCCCGGCCGACATCGCCAGGCCGGTGCCGCCGGCATCCAGGCCCAGCGCGCCGGCCAGATAGAACGGGCCGACCACCAGCGTGGCCATCATCACCGTGGACACCAGCGCATTGGCCGCGCAGCCCAGCCGCAACGCGGATTCGCGCAGCAGCGCCGGCTGGATCAGCGGCGCGGCCACGCGCGCCTCGGTCCAGAGAAACAGCCACGCGCCCGCCCCGGCCAGGCACAGCAACGCCAGATTGAACCAGCCGGCATGGCCGCGTCCCAGCGTCATCGCCAGCGCATAGGCCAGCAAGGTCGCCGCCAGCAGGACCGTGCCCGGGCCGTCGAAACGCGGCCGGTTCGCGGGCGCGCCGCCGGCCGGCAGGTAGCGCCAGGCCAGGCCCAGCGCCAGCGCGCCCGGCGGCAGCAGCGCCAGGAACAAGGCGCGCCAGCCATAGGCTTCCAGCAGCAGGCCGCCCAGTGACGGCCCCAGCGCCGTGCCGGCCGCCGACATGGCGCCCAGCATGCCCATGACGCGGCCCGCGCGGTCCTTGCCCGCCAGTTCGGCCGCGAAGGCCAGCGACAAGGCCATCATCGCCGCCGCGCCCAGGCCCTGCGCGGCCCGCGCCACGGCCAGCCAGGCCAGCGA